>JPPB01000052.1 GCA_001483205.1 alpha proteobacterium 3107 | reverse complement strand
CCCCCGCCCCCGCCGGTGCGCGCTCACCCCCTTTCCTGCGACCAGATCGCCCGCCGCCGCGCCTTCATCGCCTCATCCGCCTCCGGGGTGCCGTCATGGAAGGTGTTGAACCACCTGTCCCATGGCGTCTCCCACGTCCCGTAATTGCAGTCAAAAAACCTGTGATGCAGTTGGTGAAAAAAATCCCCCAGCCCCAGGCGCGCGCTCCGGCCCAGTTTCAGGTTCTCGAACCCGGCATGAGAGACCGGCGCGCCGATCCCGTGGTGAAACAGCAGAAAGATCACATGGACGGGATGCGCGGGCAGCAGAAAGAAGATCATGGTGTCAAACATCAGAAAGAAACTTTCCACCGGGTGCATCGCCAGCCCCGACCACGGGCCGGTGTTGATGTTCCTGTGATGCCAGGAATGGACCTGGGTATAGAGCCCGCCCACATGCAGCAGCCGGTGAAACCAGTAGAAATGAAACCCGGCCCAGATCGGGATCAGCACGATCAGCACCATAAACCAGACCGGATGGTCACCAAAGGTGATCATCTTGGCCCAGCCATTGGCATAGGTCCACCAGATCAGGCACTCCCAGAAGGTCCAGAAGGTCAGCGCCGGGCCGAGTGTCCAGAACATGTTATCCCGGACCTGATCGCTGAAGGTGAATATCCGTGCGCCTCTGGCCATCGGGCGCATGTCATAGCGGTAGTCGTCATCCTGTAGCCGATAGCGCCACAGCACCAGATGTAAACCGCCCGCAACGACCGTCAGGATGATGAAATTGCGCAGCCAGATTTCAAAAATCCAGCCGATGCCCGGCGCACTGACACGCTCAAGCCCCGGTGTGAACCAGGCCCAGGTGACAAAGGCGAAGGCCAGAAACAGGAACCGCTGCGCCACCGGATTCCAGCTCCGCAAAAGGTATTTGAGGATCAGAAGCGGGCGAACCGGCCAATCCCAGTATGGTGCCAACCGCAGGGGCAGTTCGGGGGTGTAGTGCCATGTCTTGCGGCGCTCCGGCCCCGAGGGTGGTAAGTTTGCGCCCATGCGCCTTTCCTTCCCCTTCCCTATACCCGCCGCAGCGGGTCAGCCGGTCAGCCGGGCGCGCGCCGTCTCTGCATCGCAGAGCGCCACCCGCTCGCCCGCGCGAATCACCGCCGGGTCATAGGGTGTGCGGGCAAAGACCTCGCGCACCATGGGGGCAAAGACCACCAGCGGCAGATCATCATAATCCGGGTCAAAGCTCGCCTGATCCCAGCGCTCGCAGAACGCGGCGCAGTCATCGAAATAGGGGTGACCGCGATGACGTTCGCGTTTGTGCTCATCAAAGCCGTCCAGATGATGCCCGTAATAGAGCATCTGGAAATCGCCATGGGTGCGGACGCACCATGTGACCTGTTCGCGGACAAAGGGTTTCAGGATCGTGGCGGCGTATTCATCGTGATTATAGGGCGCGTATATGTCGCCGATGTCGTGCAAAAGCGCGCCGGTCACCCAGTCGATGTCCGCGCCGTCCCGCCAGGCACGGGTGGCGGCCTGAAGCGAATGGCCCAGCCGGGTGACCTGATAGCCTGAGAGGCTCTGGTCCAGTTCCACCAGCGCTTTCAGCAGGCGGTCGGCGGTGTGCCTTGTGTGATCAATCTCGTGGGCTGTCAGGAATTCATAGTCTTCCTTTGTGCCGTCCTTCATCCGGGTAAAGCTGACTTTTTCCATGTCCGGTCCTTTTGCGAAACTGCGCCGTGCCGGGGGAAGTGAAGCCGCGAATCACCCGGCGCGCAATGCCGGAAGCGAAGGGTATGTCGCAAACAGGCCGTCACGGGGGCGGATAGCGGGCAATTCAGACGGGTTGAAAGAGTTTGGGAACAGGTGGAAGCGCACTTGCGGGACCAATCAGCTTGCCCTGCAAATGTCGAATATCCACCACTGCCCCGAAACGGATAAACACCCTCTCAAACCGTTCGTAGTGTGATCCCCAGTAAACCATCGCACATGACATCGGAGCGCCTTTTCCTGCGTCTTTTCCGTTCTCGAGGAATCGAAGCCGTGTATCGTAAAGGAAGGTAATGGAGTCGGCAGCGCCAAACACGAAATCTTTCCAATGCCGAGTATTCGTTGCCACGGGGACAAGGGCGAGCACTTCGCTACCATATCGCGAGTGCGTCTCGCTGCATTTTCTAAGCCAATCCCGAATCCCGGTCCCTCGTTGTCTGTCTCTTCCGTAAGGGGGATTTACAAACACGGTTGGTGCATCCCATAGTTTTGCCAACCCGTTTGAGTGAGGCAAGCGATACTCAACAACAGCATTTACGATTGAGTGCTCGTTCGAGCAGGGATCCAATGCTATTTCGCCACCAAAGAACTCCCGTATTGCCTCCACATACTTTGGCGGAGTACACCAGTGCTGGCTAACTGATTCGGCGTTGTTCCGACCGGCGGTCATTCTTGTCACCCTTGATGGTTAATTACGGTTGGCAAGAATGTATAAGTCAGATCGCAAAGAGCCAAGTGTCCCTTCTGTTGGAGATATGACATTGAACCAGCTCTCAATTTCCGATCTGTGCTGTAGGAAATACGCTTGCAGCGTTTCATCTGCATCTGCATCCACCCGGACTTTTGTAAATTTGTTCTTTCCTTTCCGGCCAGAATAGCTTTGCAGAAAGGCATCACTCGCTGGTTTCAGTTCATCAGAAGGGTTTAAGAGCAGGTCATCAATGAATTTTGCCAACCCGTGGTCAGTGAGGAACAGCAACCAGTCATAGGATTGAGCCAGAACGCGAAGCTCCTTATTCTGGTTTTCAGAAGTAAACCAGTTCCCATGATTGCTAACGATCCCGATTGTGAGCATGAATCCAGGAAACTCGGCAACAGACGATTTATCGATTACTTCTCTTTGAAGCTCTTGGTAAGGCCCATAACGAAACTGCCCATCGGACTGCTCGATAACGCCCTGAAACTCCCCGCTCCTCAACCTCACCTTTTGCAGAGACGAAACCGAGCGCGCCACATAAGAGCCTTGTTTTGCTTTTTCGATTGTTTGCGGGCCTTTTTTCATCCCCTCTTCGACACCTACGCGCTTGCACTCAATGATTGCAAAGGGATCAGCAGAAAGCTCACATATGACGAGAGTGCATTGTGATTTGTCCAAGGTTTCGATATTGGCAACAATGGGGCCTGTTTCATCTTCTGCGAGAACAGTAGCATTTTTCTTAACCAAGTCTTTGCTGAGAACTTGGGTTGATTTCAATGTATACTCGGCAAGGCGTGGTAAGTGACGCCGTATTTTTGCTGGCGTTATTGGCAGAGATATGGGTGTGATATTTACCGGATACCTGGCTCGTACCGGGTGAAGAGAGAACTCGACATTGTGCATAATTTCGGGATTTGCAAATTCCGAAACCCTACGCTCAATCACAATATTATCAGAGAGTTTCCATGAACGAAGAGTATGGTAGGCGATGATTTCGACCAATGTTCCCAATGCCCGGCCTGCGGCTTTCTTGCGGTCCGCTGCATAGTGGAATACCCGGTTTGCCAGAATCTTCTGAAGAGCGTCTATTGATGCAAAGCTCAACCTGATTCTCCTTTTGCAATCTGGAAGTTATAGTTGGACTGGCCGTTGCTCTCAGCCAACGTTCAGAACGATCTTGCCGATATGGGCAGAGCTTTCCATCCTCTCATGCGCTCGGGCGGCATCCGCAAGGGGGAACTCCGAATCGATCACCGGCGCGACCCGCCCTGACGCCAGCAGCGGCCAGACAGCCCCCCGCAGTTCTTCGGCAATCCCGGCCTTTGCCTGATCGCTCTGCGGGCGCAGGGTCGAACCGGTGATTGTCAGGCGGCGCATCATCAGTCGGGCGAAATTCAACTCGGCCTTCGGGCCGGACAGAAACGCAATCTGCACCAGCCGTCCGTCCTCTGCCAGCGCCCGGACATTCCGCGCAATATAGTCGCCGCCAACCATGTCGAGGATCACATCCGCCCCGCCTTCCGCCTGAAGAACAGGCACGAAATCCTCTTTGCGATAGTTGATCGCGCGCTCGGCCCCCAGCGACAGGCAGGCCGCGCATTTCTCCGGCGATCCGGCGGTCGCGAACACCCGCGCGCCCAGAGCATTCGCCAGTTGAATGGCCGTGGTGCCGATGCCCGAGGTTCCGCCATGAACCAGAAACCGTTCCCCGGCCCGCAACCGTCCGCGCATGAAGACATTTGACCAGACGGTGAAGAACGTCTCGGGCAGACAGGCCGCCGCCCTCAAATCCATGCCTTTGGGGACGGGCAGGGTATGCGCGGCAGGCGTGGTTGCGTATTCGGCGTAACCACCCCCCGGCAGCAACGCACATACCTGCTCGCCCAGGGCCGGTTCGGATACCCCCGCGCCCAGGGCAACAACCTCCCCCGCGCCCTCAAGACCGGGCAGATCGCTTGCCCCCGGCGGCGGTGCATAGGCCCCCGCCCGTTGCAGGGCGTCCGGCCTGTTCACCCCCGCCCAGGCAAGGCGGATCAGAACCTCCCCCGCACCGGGCACCGGCACCGGGCGTCTGACTTCCCTCAGCACATCCGGCCCGCCGGGCGACGATATTTCAATCGCCCGCATTTCTGACGGCACTGTCATTGTGGCCCTTCCCCGCTACTGATCCCGCTGCCCGGTTCCCGGCGCATCCTGCATGTCCTGCATGTCCGCTGTGTGCGGCGCGCGGATAATCGCCGACAGACGACCGATCAACATCGCCAGCCCCGGCGCTCTTTCCACCCCGGCCCTGATTTTCCCCAGCCGCATGACATCCTCCACCCGGCGGTCGAGAAAGGCCCAGCTTTCCGCCTGATCCTCGCTGTCATCGCCCAGCCAATACAGCACCGTCGAGGCAAAGACGCCCGAAAGGATGGCGCGCTTGGTATACCAGTTCGCATCCCGAGCGTGGTCGCCGAGCGCGGTCCAGATCGCATCCGCCGTGCCCCAGATCAGCCGCGCGCCCTCGGCAGAGTGGACCGGCAGGGCAAAGAAGGCCGCCGAGCGGCGAACAACCTCTTTGTCC
>JPPB01000051.1 GCA_001483205.1 alpha proteobacterium 3107 | reverse complement strand
CGACCCGCCCCCCCACGGGGCGGCGCGTTCGCGCCTACCCGTGCGGGCCGGACGCGGCCTTTCGGGTTGCTCGCACACCTGTCCGGCAAAGCGTCTGACACTTGCTCCCTATAGGATCAGGGTCGGAACCTGTGATCAATTTTACCTCGCCACGCTATACCCGCCACCCGAATGGCAAAAGGCCCCGGACGGTGCCGGGGCCTCTGCCGAATCGGTTGGTTACAGGCCGAGCGCGCCTTTCACCGCAGCCATGGCGTCGCCGCCATCCCGGGTCGTCACACCGTCGAGCCAGCCCGCCAGCACATCGGGATTGGCTTTCAGCCAGGCGGTGGCGGCATCATCGGGGTCTTCGCCGCCATCAAGGATCGCGCCCATGATCTCGTTCTCCATCGCCAGCGAGAACTCGAGATTGCCCAAAAGCGCGCCGACATTCGGGCATTCCGCCACATACCCGGCGCGGGTGTTGGTGAACACCGTGGCCCCGCCCAAATTGGGGCCAAAGAAATCGTCACCGCCGGTCAGATATGTCAGGTCGAAATTGGCGTTCATCGGGTGCGGCTCCCAGCCCAGAAAGACAATCGGCTCTCCCTTGGAACCGGCGCGGTCCACCTGTGCCAGCATCCCCTGTTCCGAACTTTCGACCACTTCAAAACCGGACAGGCCAAAGACATCGCCGTCGATCATCGACTGGATCAGGCGGTTGCCGTCATTGCCGGGCTCGATCCCGTAGATCTTGCTGTCGAGCGCCCCGGCATGGGCGGCAATATCGGCGAAATCCCCGATGCCCAGGTCGGCGGCAACAGCGTTCACGGCCAGGGTGTATTTCGCGCCTTCGAGATTGGCGCGCACCGTGTCCACGGTTCCCGCGTCGCGATACGGCGCAATGTCGCCTTCCATGGTTGGCATCCAGTTGCCCAGAAACACATCCACATCGCCTTCCTGCATCGAAATGTAGGTCACCGGCACCGACAGCACCTTGATGTCGGTTTCATACCCCAAGGCATTCAGCACGACCGAGGTCGCCGCTGTGGTTGAGGTGATGTCGGTCCAGCCAACATCGGAAAACGTCACCGTTTCACAGTTTGCAGCGGCAGTGCCGGCGACAGCCGACAGTGCCAGTGCGTAAAGAGGGGTCTTGAGGGTCATCAGCTTTAGCTCCCTGTTTTCTTGATTGACGCATCAATTAAAATCCAACACTCTCGGAATTGCAAGCAAATCGGAGTCCGAAATGCCCAGGCTTGGGATGGAGCCTATACGCCGGGAAGCGCTGGTGGAAGCGACAATCGAGGAAATAGGCCGCCATGGGTCGCTTGATGTGACGGTTGGCCAGATTGCCCGGCGGGCCGGGGTTTCACCGGCGTTGGCCCATCACTATTTTGGCGGCAAGAGCCAGATATTCCTGGCCGCAATGCGCCGGATACTCACGGTTTTCGGTGCGGGTGTGCGCCGGGCGCTCAAACGTGCCGACGGGCCGGAAGACCGTGTGCGGGCGATTATCCGGGCCTGTTTTGAGCCGGAAAATTTCAGGCCCGACGTGGTGGCCGCCTGGCTCAATTTCTACGTTCTGGCGCAAACCGACCCTGAGGCACGCCGTCTTCTGACGGTTTACCACCGCCGTCTGCACTCGAATCTGGTCTGTGCGCTCAGGCCGATTCTCGGGCGCAGATGCGCGGATGCCGCCGAGGAAATCGCGGCGATGATTGATGGCGTCTATCTGCGTCAGGCGCTGAAGGACACGCGAATCGGGGCTGAAGAGGCCATGCGGCTGGTCAATGCTCAGCTTGACCGGTTGCTGAAGGAGCACCGCCGATGACCCGCCCGAACATTCTGATCTTCATGGTTGACCAGTTGAACGGCACGCTGTTTCCCGATGGCCCCGCCGAGTGGCTGCACACCCCGAACCTGAAGCGGCTGGCGGCGCGGTCCGCTCGCTTTGCCAACGCCTATACCGCGTCACCGCTGTGTGCGCCGGGCCGGGCCGCCTTTATGTCGGGCCGCCTGCCCAGCCGGACCCGCGTCTATGACAACGCCGCTGAGTTTGCCTCTGACATCCCGACCTATGCCCATCACCTGCGCCGGGCGGGGTATCAGACCTGCCTGAGCGGAAAGATGCACTTCGTCGGGCCGGATCAGTTGCACGGGTTCGAGGAACGCCTGACCACCGACATATACCCCGCCGATTTCGGCTGGACGCCGGATTACCGCAAACCGGATGAGCGAATCGACTGGTGGTATCACAATATGGGGTCGGTGACTGCCGCCGGGGTCGCCGCAGTGACCAACCAGATGGAATATGACGATGAAGTCGCCTATCACGCCATCCGCAAGGTCAATGATCTGGCGCGCGGCCATGATGACCGCCCGTGGTGCCTGACCGTCAGTTTCACCCACCCCCATGATCCTTACGTCGCGCGGCGCGACTATTGGGATTTGTATGCGGATTGCGGGCATTTGCAGCCGGTGACCCCGGCGATGGCCTATGAAGACCATGACCCTCACGCCCGGCGCATCCTTGATGCCAGCGACTGGCAGAAGTTTGAGATCACCGATGAAGACATTCGCCGGTCACGCCGGGCCTATTTCGCCAATATATCCTATCTTGATGACAAGATCGGCGCGATATTGGCGGCGCTGGAGGCAACCCGGCAGGAGGCCGCGATCCTGTTCCTCTCTGACCACGGGGATATGCTGGGCGAACGCGGCCTGTGGTTCAAGATGAGCTTTTACGAAGGATCGGCACGGGTGCCGCTGATGATCTCCGCGCCCGGATTGCCTGTCGGGCGGGTCGATGTGCCGGTCTCGACCATGGATGTCGCCCCCACTCTGGCAGAGCTGGCCGGAGCGGAGCTGGCTGAGCTTGCCGACTGGACCGATGGCCGGTCGCTGGCCGGGGTGGCAACCGGGGCGGATGACGGCACCACGCCGGTGGCGATGGAATATGCTGCCGAGGCGTCCTCTGCGCCGCTCATATGCCTGCGCCGGGGGCGGTGGAAATACACCCGGTGCGCGACAGACCCGGATCAGCTTTTCGACCTTCGGGCCGACCCGCAGGAGCTGACCAATCTGGCCGGTGATCCGGAATGCGCTGACCCGCTTGATGACCTGCGCGACATGGCGACGGCGCGCTGGAATCTGGACCGGTTCGATGCAGAGGTCCGCGACAGCCAGGCGCGCCGCCGGGTCGTCTATGAGGCGCTCAGGCGCGGCTGTTATTTCCCCTGGGACCATCAGCCGCTGCAAAAGGCGTCAGAGCGCTACATGCGCAATCATCTGGACCTGAACGCCCTTGAAGAGCGCCAGAGATTTCCCCGCGGGGAATAAGCAGCCCGGCCCATGGCATGACACCATTTTGGAAAGAGACGGGAACAGGATGGAAGCGGATTTCGTGATTGTCGGCGCAGGGTCTGCCGGGTGCGCAATGGCCTATCGCCTGTCAGCGGCGGGGGCTTCGGTGCTGGTCATCGAACATGGCGGCACCGACCGGGGGCCGTTCATCCAGATGCCTGCGGCGCTCAGCTATCCGATGAACATGCCGCTCTATGACTGGGGGTATCAGAGCGAACCCGAACCCCATCTGGGCGGGCGGCGGCTGGCGACCCCGCGCGGCAAGGTGATCGGCGGGTCGTCCTCGATCAACGGGATGGTCTATGTCCGGGGCCATGCGCGGGATTTCGACGCCTGGGCCGGGCTGGGGGCGGACGGTTGGTCTTATGCCGATGTGCTGCCCTATTTCAGGCGTATGGAAAACTGGCATGACGGCGGCCATGGCGGAGATGCGGCGTGGCGCGGACAGGACGGCCCCCTGCATGTTACCCGCGGGCCGCGCACCAACCCGCTGCATCACGCTTTTGTCGAGGCCGGACGGCAGGCCGGTTACGAGGTGACCGCCGATTACAACGGCGAAAAGCAGGAAGGCTTTGGCCCGATGGAACAAACGATCTGGAAAGGTCGTCGCTGGTCCGCCGCCAATGCCTATCTGCGCCCGGCGCTGAAGCGCCCGAACTGCGACCTGATCCGCGCCTTTGCCCGCCGGGTGGTGACAGAGGACCGCCGCGCAACCGGTGTCGAGGTCGAACATGGCGGGCGCATCCGGGTGATCCGCGCCCGGCGCGAGGTGATCCTTGCCGCGTCGTCAATCAATTCACCGAAATTGCTGCTGCTGTCGGGCATCGGCCCGGCGGCAGAGCTGGCGGCGCACGGGATTCCGCTGGTGGCCGACCGCCCCGGTGTGGGGAAGAATTTGCAGGACCATCTGGAGCTGTATCTGCAAATGGCGGCCAGCCAGCCGGTCACGCTTTATAAGCACTGGAATCTGCTGTCCAAGGCGCTGATCGGCGCGCAGTGGCTGTTCACCCGCACCGGTCTGGGGGCGTCGAACCAGTTTGAGAGCGCGGCCTTCGTCCGGTCCGCCCCCGGTGTGGAATACCCGGACATCCAGTATCACTTTCTGCCGATTGCCGTGCGCTATGACGGGCAGGCGGCGGCAGAGGGGCACGGCTTTCAGGCCCATGTCGGGCCGATGCGCAGTGCCTCGCGCGGGCAGATCACTCTGAAGAGTGCCGATCCGAAGGACGCGCCGGGGATTTTGTTCAACTACATGTCCCACGAAAAGGACTGGAGCGATTTTCGCACCTGCATCCGCCTGACCCGCGAGATTTTCGCCCAAGACGCCTTCAGGCCGTTCATAAGGCATGAAATTCAGCCCGGCGAGACGGTGCAGACCGATGATGAGCTGAATGATTTCATCCGTGAACATGTCGAGAGCGCCTATCACCCCAGTTGTTCCTGCCGGATGGGGCGGCGCGATGATCCGATGGCGGTGGTTGATCCTGAGTGCCGGGTGATCGGGGTGGACAACCTGCGCCTTGCCGACAGTTCTGTGTTTCCGGTGATCACCAACGGCAATATCAATGCGCCGTCGATCATGGTGGGGGAAAAGGCGTCGGATCACATCCTTGGCGTGTCCCCGCTTGCGCCGGTGAATGACCGGCCATGGATCAGCCCGCGCTGGCAGACCGAACAGCGGTGAGGGGCGGCGGTAAAGGCGTGAGGTTGGCGGC
>JPPB01000050.1 GCA_001483205.1 alpha proteobacterium 3107 | reverse complement strand
GCATAAAGGCCGGAGCAGTCCCGCAGAGCGCCCCCAGAACCGCCAGCGCAAGTGACACCCGGACAGAACCGCCGACCATCCGGGCGAGCTCCCAGATCATGCAACCCGCACAGACGGCAACCAGCAGGGCAAACCACAGCCCCCCGGCCCAGACCGCCCCGCCGCCAACCCCCGCCAGAACCGCGGCAGAAGCCACGCGCACCCTGAGATCACGCCACCGCCCGCTCATGTTCCGGCACTCCCGAACCGACGCACGCGCGCGCCGTAACTGCCGATGATCCCGGCAAACATCTCTGTCGTAAAGTCGGGCCACAGGGTATTGACAAACTCATACTCGGCATAGGCGGACTGCCAGAGCAGAAAATTCGAGATGCGCGCCTCGCCACTGGTGCGGATCACCAGGTCCGGGTCAGGCAGAACATGGGTGTCCAGATACCGGGGCAGGGTTTCCTCGTTCACGTCAGCGGGCTTCAGCCGCCCCGCCGCGACATCCTCGGCCAGTCGCCGTGTCGCACGGGCCACCTCATCGCGCCCCCCGTAATTGACGGCGACGGTCAGCGTGGTGCCGGTGTTGCCGGCGGTCAGAAGCTCCAGCTCATCCATCAGATCGGCCAGCACCGGGTCAAGCCGCACCCGGTCGCCGATAAACCGGACCTTGACATTGTTTTCGTCGAGCACCTTTGCCTCGCGGACGATATAGCGGCGGAACAGTGACATCAGGCCGCTGACCTCGGCCTGGGTGCGTTTCCAGTTTTCGGTCGAGAAGGCAAAGATGGTCAGGTATTTCACCCCCAGCCGGGGGCAGGCCCCGACGATCTCTCTCGCCCGTCGCGCCCCGGCCTGATGGCCGAACAGGCGCGGCTGGCCCCGCTGCAATGCCCAGCGGCCGTTGCCGTCCATAATGATGGCCACATGCCGGGGGCCGGGGCCGGAAGAGGCGGGTTCTGATCGGGTCAAGCCGCTGCCCTCTGCCTGTGCGCGCCCTGCATCCGGTCAGACCTGCATGATCTCGGCCCGCTTGGTCTCAAGCGCTTCGTCCACTGTTTTGATATGGGTGTCGGTCAGTTCCTGCACCTCGGTTTCCCAAAATTTCTGATCGTCCTCGGACATGCCGTCGGCCTTGGCCTTCCTGATCTGATCCATCCCGTCCCGGCGCACATTGCGGACCGCGATGCGGGCGTTCTCGGCATATTGCGCGGCGACCTTGGCGAGCTCCCTGCGGCGTTCTTCGTTCAGTTCCGGGACCGGCAGCATGATGATCGGGCCGTTGAGTTGCGGGTTGATCCCCAGCCCGCTGTTGCGCAGCGCCTTTTCCGCCGCACCAATCAGGGACTTGTCCCAGACGTTCACGGTGATCATGCGCGGCTCGGGCACATTGATGGTGCCGATCTGGTTGATCGGCGTTTTCGCGCCATAGGCGTCCACCATCACCGGATCAAGCATCGCGGCAGAGGCCCGCCCGGTGCGCAGCGCGGCAAATTCGGTTCTGAGCGCCGCCAGCGCCCCGTCCATGCGCCGGTCAAGATCGTCAAGGTCGATTTCCACATCAGACATGATCATTCCCACTGTCTGCCGGGGGTTTCATGGCTTCAACCGTGAACGGTTGTATAGGCGCCCTTCCCGGCGAGAACGCCCCGAAGTCCCCCCGGCTCATCCAGAGAGAAGACGATGATCGGCAAGTCGTTGTCCCGCGCCAGCGCGATGGCCGAGGCATCCATGACCCGCAGACGCCGTTGCAGCACTTCGTCATAGGAAATGCTGTCAAAGCGTTGCGCGTCAGGGTGGGTTTCCGGGTCGCGGTCATAGACGCCATCAACCCTTGTGCCCTTAAAGATCGCCTCGCACCCCATTTCACTGGCGCGCAGGGTGGCCGCGGTGTCGGTGGTGAAATAGGGGTTGCCGGTTCCGGCGGCAAAGATGCAGACCCGATGCTTTTCCAGATGCCGGACGGCGCGGCGGCGGATATACGGCTCGCAAATCTGATCCATCGGGATGGCGCTGATGACGCGGGTGAAGACGCCTATGCCTTCCAGTGCCGACTGCATGGCCAGCGCGTTCATCACGGTGGCCAGCATCCCCATATAGTCGGCGGTGGTGCGCTCCATCCCCTGGGCCGATCCCTGAAGGCCGCGAAAGATATTGCCGCCGCCGATCACCATGCAGATTTCGGCCCCCAGATCGTGGACCGCTTTGACCTCTGCGGCAATGCGCCCGACGGTCGGGGGGTGCAGGCCAAAGCCCTGATCCCCCATCAGGGCCTCACCGGATATTTTCAGCAGAACCCGCCTGAAGGTGGTTCCGGTCTGTTCTGGCGATGCCGCGTCCATCCATGGCCCCTGATTTGTGATCCGGCTGTGCGCACCATGTCCGAAAACGCCGCCGGGTTCAACGGGGAAGCGGGGGGATGGGCGTATCCGTCTTGTTTAAGACCTCTGTATATTCGCTCAGCCGGGCAGCCGCCTGCCTGGGCGGGCGCTTTTCGAGACAGTTCACATTGGCGATGGTCTTGCTATAAAGCCCATATGCTGCAACCGATTGAGGCGTTTATAGCGCCTGCCGGGGGGTGAGGCCCGTCTCGGAAACGGTCCGGGGGACCGTTTCAGAGCCGAACGGGCGGAGCCCCAAGGCGCTGCTTGGGCAGTTCCGCCGGGCGGATGGTTGGCCACTGACGCGCCAATAGGTCAGAGGTGCTGCCCTTATCCGCGGGTAAGACCGCCCCCTCTGCCCTTATCCGCGGATAAGGTCCGCCGCCCGTGTCGGGACAGATGCACGACCCGTCCGAAAGGCAGCGCCCGGCCCGGCGGGTGCAAAGCGCCCGCCATCAGGCGGGGCGGGCGCGGCCCGGTCTTGCGACCGGGCGGCACGGGTTGGCCGCCGATGCGCCATTACGCCCAGGTCTCAGGCCATATGTTTGACCACTCCCCCCCGGCGGCGTATCGAAAGGCGCGCACGGTCACGAACCATCGGAAGCGTTCAGATGCCCCCTCTGCCCTTCGACATACCGGATGACCGGCCCGTGCTGATCGCGGGGCCGACGGCCTCGGGCAAATCGGCGCTCGCCCTGCGGATCGCCACAGCACAATCCCGCCCGGTCGTGAATGCCGATGCGTTGCAGGTGTTTGACGGCTGGCGCATCCTGACGGCGCGCCCCACGGCAGAGGACGAAGCACTGGCCCCCCATTTCCTCTACGGGCATGTGTCCTGTCGGGGCACCTATTCCGTCGGGGCATGGCTGCGCGACATCAGCGCGCTTCTGCCCACGTTTGAGGCCCCGCCGGTGATTGTCGGCGGCACCGGCCTCTATTTCCGGGCGCTGACTGAGGGGCTTGCCGATATTCCCGCCCCCGACCGGCGCATCCGTGAACAGGCCGACGCGCTGTTGGCAGAGGGCGGGATTGCCGCCATGCTGCCGGACCTGGACAGCGCGACGCTGGCCCGGATCGACCGGCAGAACCCGGTGCGGGTGCGGCGCGCGTGGGAGGTGCAGCGGGCGACGGGGCGCGGGCTGGCCGCCTGGCAGGATGACACGCCGCCGCCGCGCCTGCCGCTTTTCGCCTGCGTGCCGGTCATTATCGACGCCGACCAGGACTGGCTGGAAGGGCGGATTGCGCAGCGCTTTGACGGGATGATGGCGCGGGGCGCGCTGGAGGAAGCGCGCGGGATGCTGGCGGATTGGGAACCGGGGCGGCTGTCGTCGCGGGCCATCGGCGCGGCAGAGCTGATCGCGCATCTGTGCGGAGAGATTACTCTGGATCAGGCGGTGGAGCGGGCAAAGGCGGCCTCTCGCCAATATGCCAAGCGCCAACGCACATGGTTCCGCCACCGGATGCAGGGGTGGCGGGTGTATCGGCTGCCCCGGGACGGGGGGCTTTGACCTGACGCTCCGGTGCCTTTGCATTAGGTCCGGGTCCGGCAGGGGGGGATGGGTTTCACAAGAAAAGACCTCTGACATATTGGTTCAGCCGGGCAGCCGCCTGCCTGGGCAGGCGCTTTTCGCAAAATTCCACATTGGCGATGATCTTGCCATAAAGTCCATACGCTGCAACTGGCTGAGACGTTTTAAGCGCCTGCCGGGGGGCAGGCAGGCGCTGCCCGGCGTTCCGCCGGGCGGGAGCAGGGCCGGGGTTTGGAATTACAATCTGGGTGTCAGGCTACATGAGTAATGGGCTTCACCAGAACGGTGAGGGCAGCGCCCGCCGTGGGGCGGGGCGGGCGCGGCCTTCCGGGATGTTCGCGCATCTGTCCCGGCAAAGGGCCTGCTCAGGCAGACGGCTGCCCGGCTCGGCCATCATGCAAAGGTCTCGCCATAGCACACCCCCCCCGCGCCGGACCAAGGCACAGCATTGCGGATAACGGGGCATGGCAGAGAGGTGATGGCGCGGTTGACGGGGCTCGAACCCGCGACCCCCGGCGTGACAGGCCGGTACTCTAACCGACTGAGCTACAACCGCGCATCGCTCGCCCGGACTGACGCCCGAAGCATGGTGCGCCTTCTAAGCGCGCGCGCGGGCGGCGTCAAGCGGTTGCGCATAGCAAATCGCGCAAAACGTCACCGGGGGCGGAAAGATCAGGGGCAATCGCCCGGCCCGCCTCAACAGGATATGGTGGGTGATGAGAGATTCGAACTCCCGGCATCTTCGGTGTAAACGAAGCGCTCTACCACTGAGCTAATCACCCGGCAGGCCCTCGGGCGGCACGGATATGGTGGGTGATGAGAGATTCGAACTCCCGACATCTTCGATGTGAACGAAGCGCTCTACCACTGAGCTAATCACCCGCCGCCGGGGTCCAATACCCCCAACCGGGCGGGCGCGCAAGAGCAAGGGGCAAAGCTCTGCTGAATGGGCCGACCGGTCGGGTCGGTCGGATGCGGGGACGGAGCGGCGGAACGTCAGGGGACAGGTCAGTGCAGCTTACCTTATCCGCGGATAAGGGTGCCCCCCTCGCCGGGCCGGGCAGCCGCCTGCCTGGGCGGGCGCTTTTCGAGACAGTCCGCATTGGCAATAGCCTTTCCATAAAGTCCATACGTTCCAATAGGTTGATGGGTTCAAAGCGCCTGCCGGGGGGCA
>JPPB01000049.1 GCA_001483205.1 alpha proteobacterium 3107 | reverse complement strand
ATAAGCCGCGCCCTCTGCCCTTATCCGCGGATAAGCCGCGCCCTCTGCCCTTATCCGCGGATAAGCCGCCCCTTCTGCCCTTATCCGCGGATAAGGGGCACTCTCTGACCTTACCCGCGGATAAGCCGCAGCGCGGCCCGGCCTTTCGACCGGACGGGATCAGGGCCGGGGTTCGGCCTCAAAACCCGGTCGTCACGCTCAATATGACCACCGGAGCGACAAACCGCTCGAAACCCCCGCCTTTCCCGCGTAAACTCGGGCGCGCAGGCGTTCGAGGGAGACAGACATGAAACAGGCGCAACCGCTGCCGGGCTATCTGGTCAGGCGTTATCACGGCTGGAAGGCCACCGACTATCACGACAACAAATCCTGGTATCGGCGGCTGTCTGCCGAGGGCCAGCACCCCCGCGCGATGGTCATTTCGTGCTGCGACAGCCGGGTGCATGTCACCTCTGTCTTCCGGGCCGATCAGGGCGAGTTTTTCGTCCACCGCAATATCGCCAACCTGGTGCCGCCCCATGCCCCGGACGCGGAATGCCACGGCACCGCGGCGGCGGTCGAATACGCGGTCTGTGCGCTGAAGGTCGCCCATCTGATCGTTCTCGGGCATTCGGGGTGCGGCGGGGTCAGCGGCTGCCATGACATGTGCATGGGGCGCGCGCCGGAGCTGGAAGCGCCGTCGAGCTTTGTCGGGCGCTGGATCGGCATCCTGCGTCCGGGGTTCGAGCGCGTAAAGCATATCTCTGATGATGCCGAACGGCGGCGCGCCCTGGAAAAAGAGGCGGTTCTGCAATCGCTGCACAACCTGATGACGTTCCCGTTTGTCGCCGGGGCCGTGGCGCAGGGCGACCTCAGCCTGCATGGCCTGTGGTATGACATCGGCGAGGGTGTGTTAGAGGCCTATGACGCCGATACCGGGGGGTATATGCCGGTCTGAACACCCGTGATCACCCCTTTTTTTCAGCCCTTCGGCCAAAATCAGGACTATAATTGGATCAAAAATCTGGATTCCCGGAAATTTATTGGTATACTGCCGTTCAGAATAATAATCCAAAACTAGTCCAATTTGCCAGACCGGCAAAAACAGAGGGGTCGAAAATGGAACAACAACTGGCGGAACTCACCGCGCAGGTTGCGGAACTCAAAGCGTCTTCGGCGATCACGAACACCGTGTTTGCCGAAGCCTACTACTATCTGACCATCCCGCTGATGATTCTCATCCATGCGGGATTTCTCGCCTATGAGATGGGCGCGTCACGGATGAAGAATGTGCTGTCGTCGGGGGTGAAGAACATCCTCGCCTTCTCTTTCATGCTGCCGACCTTCTACTATTTCGGCTGGTGGGTGTATTGGGCGTTTCCCAACGGGCTCCCGTTCATGGGGCCTGAAGTGGAATATTTTGGCGATACCTATGCGTCTAACGCTCACTGGGCAAACGTCATCGCCCTGCCGTGGGTAGAGTTCATGGGGCCTAATATCGCCGACAATGCCTCCGGCGTGTTCTGGGGCGCGTTTGCGATGTTCGCGGCCACCACCGCCTCGATCATGTCGGGCGCGCTGATCGAACGCATCCAGACCGTGGGTTTCGTCATCCTTGCCATCGTGCTCGGCTCTTTCGCCTGGGTCGTCGCGGCGGCCTGGGGCTGGCACGCAAACGGCTGGATGGTCCAGAAATGGGGCGTGCATGACTATGGCGCGGCGGGCCTTGTTCACGCGGTTGCCGGGTTCTTTGCCCTTGGCGTGCTGATCAATCTCGGGCCGCGCATCGGCAAGTTCAACAGTGACGGCACCGCCAACCACATCGCCGGGCACAACATGCCGCTGACCACCGTCGGCCTGATGCTGATTATCGCCGGGTTCTGGGGCTTTCTGATGGCCTGTGTGATCGTTCCCGGCGAAGCCTGGTCATGGTATGGGGACAAGATCTCAACCATCTACGGCACGCCGATCACGCTGTCGGCGGTGGCGTTCAACATCCTGATGTCGATGGCGGGCGGCGCAATCGGGGCCTGGGTCATCACCCGTGATCCGTTCTGGATGATGTCGGGGATGCTGGCCGGGATCATCTCGGCGGCGTCGGGGCTGGACATCTACTGGCCGGGCCTGACCTTCGTCATCGCCATGGGCGCGGGGCTTATGCTGGCTCCGGCGGCGCGTGTGCTGGAACGGATGGGCATCGACGATGCAGTCGGCGCGGTGACGGTGCATGGCACGATGGGGCTTTACGGCCTGATCGCGCTGGGCGTCTTTGCCTCCGGCTATCCGGCGCTTCAGGGGCCTGCGGGCGAGGTGCCGACCATCAGCCTGCTCGGTCAGGTTATGAGCGCGGTTGTCTTCTTCCTGCTGGGCTTTGTGCCGGGATATGTGGTCTCGTTCATCCTGAATATGCTGGGCCTGCTGCGGGTGCCTGCCAACGCCGAAGAGCACGGGCTCGATCCGGTGAAGGTCGCCTCTGCCGCATATCCCGAAGGCATTCCCGCCTCGGCTCCGCCGGCAACCTGAGAAACTGAAACGGAAAGGAACTGAACATGGGATTCCCGTTTGAAACGGCGACCTGGGATGGCGTCGAAGGTGCGTTCTACATGGGCGCGGGCGGCCAGATGCCGTTGATCTATACGCTGATCGGGGCCGCGCTGTGTGTCTTGGCGCTGTGGGCCGGAAACCGCAAAGAGCACAAGCTCTACGGCGATTACCACTGATCGGCACCTGAACGCGAAGAAGCAGCGGGCCGCCCCGGTTTGGGCGGCCCGTTTGCGTTGGGGGATGAGGCCCTTGTCAGATACCTCTGAAAAGGTCTCTGCATAATAGCGCATCAGCGGCCCAAATGTCCCGCCCGGCTCAGCCATTATGCAGAGGTCGTTCTGCATGATGGCGCGTCAGTGGCCAGCCCGTGCGCGCAAATCACCCGTAATTGCCCTTCACCCGCTCTTTGCCCGGGTCGAAATGCGGAAAGCTGCTGACAACCGCGCTCAGGCGCTTCTGCTGCCCGTCAAGCTGGCCGATCTCGATCGGTGTGCCCGGCGCGGCATGGGCAGTGGCCACCCGGCCAAGCGCGATCACCTTACCGAGGATCGGGGATTTCACCGCCGAGGTGATCTCTCCCACCTGCGCCTTGCCGACCCGGACGCAATCGCCGGGGGACGGCACAACCCCGCCCTCAATCCCGAACCCGACCAGCCTGCGGTGCGGATGCGCCTTGCGCTCTTCCAGCGCCGCGCGCCCGATGAAATCATCAGCCATGGATTTGAGCGGCACGGTAAAGCCGATCCCGGCCTCAAACGGGTCAGTGGTGTCGTCAAACTCAGACCCGGCAAAGATCAGCCCGCCCTCAATCCGCAGCATATCAAGCGCCGCCAGCCCCAAAGGTGCAATGCCATGGGGTTCGCCCACCTGCCACACCGCATCAAAAATGTCGGTCGCGTCTTTCGGGTGGCAAAAAATCTCATACCCCAGCTCGCCCGAATAGCCGGTGCGGGAAATCACCACCGCCGCGCCATGGATGCCCCCCAGCCGCGCGATGGTCAGCCGGAACCACGGCAATTCACCGATTGTCGGCTGATGCGGCGGCGTCCAGAAGATTTTCGCCAGCATGTCGCGCGAATGCCGCCCCTGCACGGCGATATTGTGCAGATGATCGGTCGAACAGCGCACCCAGGCGTTCAGGCCCCGCCGTTCGGCCTGTTCGCGCAGCCACAGCCCCGAGGTATCATTGCCGCCGATCCAGCGGAAATTGGCATCACCCAGACGATAGACGGTGCCGTCATCAATCATCCCCCCGTGCTCATAGCACATGGCGGTATAGACCACCTGCCCGACGCTGAGCTTTTTCATGTTGCGGGTGACGCAGAGCTGCATCAGCTCTTCGGCATCGGGGCCGGTCACCTCGTATTTTCTGAGCGGCGACAGGTCCATCACCGCAACCCTGTCGCGACAGGCCCAGTATTCGGCAATCGCGCCGTGATTGGTCATCGTATTGGGCAGCCAATAGCCGTTATATTCAACGAAATCGCGGGTGTGCCGCGCAAAACACTCGTGAAACGCGGTTTTTCGGGTTTCTTCCACATCGGCCTCCGCGGATTTGCGATAGCCGACGGAGCGGCTGAATATTTCGCCCGCCCCGTAGGTGCGGACCTGAATGTCGGTCGGGTTCCAGCCGTTCGCCGGGTCCACATCACAGGGACAGGCGGTGCTGACACAGACCAGATCGCTGAGCGCGCGCAACAGCACGTAATCGCCCGGTCGCGACCACGGATCATCCATGCCGATGGCGTTGGCGTCATCCAGCATGGTGTTGAAGAAAAAGTTGATCGCAGGCCAGCCGCCGCGCGGACCTATGCCGTATCGGGCCAGTTCGCCATTGATATTGTCCGAGCAGTTCACATGGCCCGGATAGCCCAAATCCTCGTAATACCGCGCGGTGCAGGCCAGACCAAAGGTATCATGCCGCCCGCATGTATCCTGCACGATCTCGACCAGCGGCTCGTGATCGACGGTCCAGTATTTGCTGAAAATGCCCGGCGCGGGATAGAGGTTGCCCATCAGGCTGCGGGTTGTTGTCGGGTCGATCTCGCGCTCAAGCCCCTTGTCGAGGGCACGCAGCGAAAAGGCCTGAAAATCACTGCATTCCCGGCCCTTGATGTCGAGAATTTGGATATACTGGCCTTTTCTGACCTCATAGGGGGTCGCGTTCCCCGGCTGAATGTTCATATCAAGCAGCGGGTCGGCAAGCGGGTCGGGCGGGCCGATGTAAGCGCTTTCATTGCCCGGCGTGGCGCGGCGGATGTAAAGGATGAGTTCGCTCGGCGTATCCTGCGCGTCCGGGCGCATCGGCCCGCCGGGTGCAGCGATGATCAGCAACCCGTCGCATTCTGCGGTAAAGCTCGCCGTATCGCCGGAGCGGGAGCCTTCGCCGAAAACCCGGATGGCGTCGCCGGTTTTTATGTCAAACCCGGCCGATGTAAGCGCTTTCATCACCCGCGCACCCGAAGGCGCACCGCCAGCAAGTGTCCTGATGGTCGCCGTGGGGTGCCCGTGCCCCCGCGCGCCCAGCATGGCGGCGTCCGAGCGACGAT
>JPPB01000048.1 GCA_001483205.1 alpha proteobacterium 3107 | reverse complement strand
CTGAAACGGTCCCCCGGACCGTTTCCGAGACGGGCCTCACCCCACGGCGGGCGCTTCGCTTCCGCCGGGGCGGGCGCTGCCCTCACCATTCTAGTGAAACCCGTTGCCCATATCCCCGCCGGACCCGGACATCACGCACAGGTCTTTCCCTTGACCGCCGCCCCCGCACCGGCTACGAGGGCACCGTGGCGATTTGTTCACCGGATTGCGGGCCACGTCAAACATGCCGCTAAACAGGACCGGGACACAACCACCCCCCCGATGTCTTTGACCGGTGGGGTTTTTTCGTGTCCATGTCCGGCCCCGACCGGCCACGGGCGCGCTTGCAGAGGAAGCGGGATGAGCAGGAAAGACGACCGGAACATGCGCACGACGCTGGTTCATGCCGGCAGCCGCCGCAGCCACTACAACGAAATGTCAGAGGCGATCTTTCTCACCCAGGGCTTTGCCTATGACAGCGCCGAACAGGCCGAGGCGCGGTTTATCGAGGCCGGGGATGATGAGTTCATCTATGCCCGCTACGGCAACCCCACCGTGCGCATGTTCGAGGAACGGGTCGCGGCGCTGGAAGGCACCGAGGACGCCTTTGCCACCGCGTCGGGCATGGCGGCGGTAAACGCGGCCCTGTTCTCGATGCTGCGGGCGGGCGACCATGTGGTGTCGGCCAGGGCGCTGTTCGGCTCTTGCCTCTATATCCTTGAAGAGGTGCTGGGCCGCTACGGGGTCCGGGTGACGTTCGTTGACGGGGCCGATTTGGGCGCGTGGCGCGCGGCAATCCGCCCTGACACTCGGGCCGTGTTTCTGGAGACCATTTCCAACCCGACGCTGGAAATCATCGACATCAGAGCCGTGGCCGGGATTGCCCGTGCAGCCGGGGCGGTGGTCATTGTTGACAATGTTTTCGCCACCCCGGTGTTTCAGCGTTCGGGCGATCTGGGGGCGGATGTGATCATCTATTCCGCCACCAAGCATATCGACGGGCAGGGGCGGTGCCTGGGCGGGGTGGTCTGCGGCAGCCGCGACTATATCCGCAAGACGTTTGAGCCTTACATCAAGCATACCGGCGGCGCGCTCAGCCCGTTCAACGCCTGGGTGATGCTGAAGGGGATGGAAACGCTCGATCTGCGGTGCCGGGCGCAGGCGGCGTCGGCGCTGGCGATTGCCCGTGGGTTGCAGGGGCACGGGAAGCTCGCCCGCGTGATCTATCCGCATCTGGAGGACCACCCGCAATATGCGCTGGCCCGGCGTCAGATGGAGATGGGCGGCACCGTGCTGTCGCTTGAGCTGAAAGGCGGGCAGGCAGAGGCGTTCCGGCTGCTGAATGCGCTGGGGATATTCAGGATTTCCAATAACTTGGGGGATGCGAAGAGCATTGTGACCCATCCGGCCACCACCACCCATCAGCGCCTGACCGAGGCACAGCGGGCCGCGTTGGGGATCACGCCGGGGCTGGTGCGGGTGTCGGTCGGGCTTGAGGACACCGATGACCTGATCGCGGATTTGCTGGCCGGGCTGGCGGCGGTCTGAGGGCTTTGGGGGCACCCGGGCAGGCGGCTGCCCGGCTTGGCCAATAGGTCAGCAATGTTGCCCTTATCCGCGGATAAGCGGCGACCTTACCCGCGGATAAGCCTCTGCATAATGGTGCATCGCCCCCCGAATGCCCCGCCCGGCGCAAGCGCCGGGCCGCGCCTGCCTGCCCCCTGATCGGGTCGGACGCGGGTTTGGCCTCTTTCCCGGAATGTAAGGGCTTACATTTTCGGTGAAAGCGCTTACATTCATGCAGCAGCGGCCTGACAGGATCGGGGTTAGAGGCCGTGATCAATTTTACGATGTTATGATATATGTCAGCGATGCTGCCCTTATCCGCGGATAAGCCGCGCGCCCCGTGCGGGCCGGATGCCAGCGCAATGCGGACCACGCGCCGCGGGGAACGGGCAGGATCACTTAAAACTGCGGCTCTCCCGCACCTGATCCCACGCCCAGACGACCTCTTGCAACTGTTCTTCCTGAGATCGGTCGCCGCCATTCATATCAGGATGAAGAACCTTGATCAACGCTTTGTATTGCTTACGTATCTCGGCCTTGGTCCAGTGATCCGCGGCCTCCAGAATCTCCAGCGCCCGGCGCTCTGTCGGCGGCAGGCGACGCACCCCGGTGACTGACTTTCCGGGGTTCTGCGTCGCATTCGCCCCCAGCATCGAATGGGCGTCATCAATGCCCAGCCGGTCCCACGCCAGTTCCTCGGCGCTTTTGCCAAGCGGCTTTGTGTCGCGGTTCCACACCCGGTCAGACCGAATCTGACATTCCACGTCATCCTCGCCCGCGCCGTTGAAAAAGTTCCACTTCAGATTGTATTCGCGCACGTGCTTTCTGCAAAACCAGAAAAATTCGTCCAGATGTTCGGGTGATTTGGGCGCGCGATACCGGCCCGGTTCCTGACATCCCCGGTGCTGACAGCGCCGCGTTGAGGTTTCAAACGCCCCCGACATGCCGCGCCGCCCCCGCGAGATTTTCTTCTTCGCCGAGGAAACCGACATATCAAATCCGAACGGATCGTTTTTCTTCATACCAGAACCTTCGATACGACTTTTCGACTCAGGGCGAAAAGTTTAGTGCTTCGGGCGCAGGATTGAAGGGGAAATCGGAAAAAATGCGTGTTGAGGATGAAATTCGTGGGGCATTGCGGGCCGCATTCCGGCCTGAGAGGCTGGAGGTGATCAATGAAAGCGCGCTGCATCGCGGGCACGCCGGGGATGACGGCAGCGGCGAGAGCCATTTTCGCGTGGTCCTGCGCGCCGGGGTTTTTGCGCGCCAGAGCCGTGTTGCCCGCCACCGGGCCGTCCACAAGGCGCTGGGGCCGGGGATCATCGGGCGCATCCATGCGCTGGCGCTGGATGTGAGCGGGTAGGGGCGGCGGCGTTTCGTTCCGGCCAATGCTGCCCCGGGCCGGGTGCGCCCCGCCTACAGCCCCAGTTTCCCGCGCACCAGTTCATTCACCGCCTTCGGGTTGGCCTTACCACCGGTGGCCTTCATCACCTGCCCCACGAACCACCCGGCGAGTTTCGGGTTCTGCCGGGCCTTTTCCGCCTGCGCCGGGTTTTCGGCAATCACCTGTTCCACGGCGGCGGCAATCGCCCCGGTATCCGTCACCTGCCGCATATTGCGCGCGGCGACAATTTCCGCCGGGTCGCCGCCCTCGGTATAGACGATCTCGAACAGCGCCTTGGCGATCTTGCCGGAAATTTCCCCCCCGGCGATCAGGTCGATAATCCCGCCCAACTGAGCCGGGCTGACCGGACTGGCGGTGATCTCCAGACCATCCTTCGCCAGACGGCCAAACAGGTCGTTGATCACCCAGTTCGCAACCTGCTTGCCGTCCCGCCCCCGGGCCGCCTGCTCGAAATAGTCGGCGGCCTCGACCTCTGCGGTCAGCACGCCCGCGTCATATTCGGACAGGCCGATTTCGGTGACAAAGCGGGCCTTCTTTGCGTCCGGCAGTTCCGGCAGCCCGGCCCTGATGTCGTCCACCCACCCCTGTTCGATTTCCAGCGGCAACAGGTCCGGGTCAGGGAAATACCGATAGTCATGCGCCTCTTCCTTAGAGCGCATCGGGCGCGTCTCGCCCTTGTCCGGGTCATAAAGGCGGGTTTCCTGATCCACCGCTCCGCCGTCTTCGAGAATCGCAATCTGGCGGCGCGCCTCGTGCTCAATGGCCTGCTGGATAAAGCGCATGGAGTTCATGTTTTTGATCTCGCACCTTGTGCCGAGCGCCGAGGCATCGCCGGTTTCCCGGTAGCGCTCATAAGCCCCCGGACGGCACACCGACACATTCACATCCGCCCGCAGGCTGCCGTTCTGCATGTTGCCGTCGCAGGTGCCGAGATAGCGCATGATCCGGCGCAGCTTGCCGACATAGGCGGCGGCTTCCTCCGGCCCGCGGATGTCGGGGCGAGAGACGATCTCCATCAGGCAGACGCCGGTGCGGTTGAGATCGACGAAGGACAGGCGCGGGTCCATGTCGTGGATCGACTTGCCCGCGTCCTGCTCCATGTGGATGCGCTCGATCCGCACCCGGCGGGCGATGCCGGGGGCCATGTCCACGATCACCTCGCCCTCGCCGACAATCGGGTGGTAGAGCTGGCTGATCTGATAGCCCTGCGGCAGGTCCGGGTAGAAATAGTTCTTGCGGTCAAAGGCAGAGACAAGGTTGATCTGTGCCTTCAGCCCCAGCCCGGTGCGGACCGCCTGCTCGACGCAGTATTCGTTGAGCACCGGCAGCATTCCGGGCATGGCGCAATCGACGAAAGAGACGTTGGCATTGGGTTCCGCCCCGAATCGGGTTGACGCGCCGGAAAACAGCTTGGCCTGAGAGCTGACCTGCGCATGGACCTCCAGCCCGATCACCAGTTCCCAGTCAGAGACCGCCCCCCGGATCACTTTCGCCTCGGGCGCGGTATAGGAAAGGGCGTCGGGCATGGGTTTGTCCTGCGTTGCCGGTTCGGGGCGTGTTCTAGGGCAGGCCCGTGCGGGGGGCAAGCGGGTTGACGGTGTGGCAAGGCCTGTGCGGATCAGTTTCGCCGGGCAGGACAATTTGGCCGCTGACGCGCTATTGTGCAGAAATTTTTACCTTTTGATAAGAGAAAATTGACTAGTGGGTGGTCGTGTGGGTTTTGCCCTGTGAACAACTGACTCGAAAGGTAAACAAGTGGACAAATTCAGGTTGGCGGCGCTGGCGGGGGCATCCCTTATCGCGCTTGAAGCGGCGGGAATCGGCTATACGGGC
Source organism: alpha proteobacterium 3107 (assembly GCA_001483205.1). Taxonomy (GTDB): domain Bacteria; phylum Pseudomonadota; class Alphaproteobacteria; order Rhodobacterales; family Rhodobacteraceae; genus 3107. The sequence continues at coordinate 340 of JPPB01000048.1, read as the reverse complement.
GCGGCTTGGGCCGGGGATGTTGTCGCATCGCCGGATGGTAGCGGCGGCAGTGACGATATTATTGACGGCACTGTCGATGCGGATGATCTGGCCGATGACGCGGTGACTTCTGACCAGTTGGCCGATAACGCCGTTGATACTGCGGCGATTGAGGACAACGCGGTGACCACGAACAAGATCAACAATGGCGCGGTGACCACAGACAAGATTCAGAACAACGCGGTGACTGAGGCCAAGATTCAGAACAACGCGGTGACTACGGACAAGATTCTGAACAACGCGGTGACCACGGCCAAGATTGAGAACAACGCGGTGACCGAGGCCAAGATTCAGAACAACG
>JPPB01000047.1 GCA_001483205.1 alpha proteobacterium 3107 | reverse complement strand
CGCTGCCCGACGCAAGCGTCGGGCGGGGTCAGAGGCGAGGCTTGGACTCAAAATCCGGTCACCAGGCCATATCATGGCGTCGGGTCATAGACCAGCCGGGCAAGGAAAATGACGCTCATGGTCAGGCCGACCCCGACGATGACCGCACGCACCACTGTCGCCGGCAGCACACGGGCCAGCCGCGCCCCCGCATACCCACCGGCAACATTGGCCGCCGCCATCGCCAGAGCCTGCGGCCAGGCAACAATCCCGGCCAGAATGAAAACGGCCACCGATATGGCCGACACAATCGCCGACAAGGCGTTCTTCAGCCCGTTCATCAGCCCGAGATCACGCATCCCCCACAGCGCGAACAGCGCCAGCATCACAATCCCCAGCCCGCCGTTGAAATAGCCGCCGCAGACCGACACGCCCAAAAGCCCCACCGCGCCGTTTGCGGCAACGGGCCGGGCGCGCGCCCTGACCCGCCCGACGATCCGGTTCTGAAAGGCAAAGGCCAGGGTTGCGAACAGCAACAGAAACGGGATGACGACCGAAAACGCCCTGTCCGACGATACCAGCAACAGCGTGCCGCCGATCAGCCCCCCGGCCAGCGACCACAGCGCCGCGCGCAACAACACCCCGGCGGGCAGGCCCCTCAGATCGCGCCGAAACCCCAGAACGGATGAAACATAGCCGGGAAAGACCGCCACCGCGCTGGTCGCATTGGCCGCAACCGGCGGCACCCCCGCCCAGACCAGCGCCGGAAAGGTCAGAAAGGTGCCGCCCCCCGCAATCGCGTTGATCACGCCCGCCGCAAACCCGGCGAGACACAAGAGCGGATAGTCGATCATACCGACGGGATACGCCCTGCCCGGATGATGAGCAATGCAAAAGACTTCTGCATAAAGACCCCTGCATAATGGCATATCGGCGGCCAACTTGTCCCGCCCGTCGGAACGCCGGGCAGCGCCTGCCTGCCCCCCGGCAGGCGCTTTGAACGTCTCAACCTGTTGGAACGTATGGATTTTATGGGAAAGTCATCGCCAATGTGGACTGTCGCGAAAAGCGCCCGCCCCGCCCCACGGCGGGCGCTTCGCTTCCGCCGGGCCGGGCGCTGCCCTCACCGTTCTTGTGAAACCCGTCATCTATATCTTCGCCGGACCCGGACATCATGCAGGGGCCTGTGCAAAAGGCATTGCCCCGCCCAAACGCCCGTGCCAGACTTGACCGATGGAGCAGGAAACCCCGATCATCGCCCCCGAGGTGCAGGGCTTTATCAATCAGGTGCTGGCTTTCGTCCAAACCCTGACATTGCCCTCGCGCCTGCTACAGGTGGGCATTCTGGTCGCCGTCTTCGTGGTGGCCTGGCTGATCAATCACTACATTGCCCCCCGCCTGCGCACCCGGATGCGCGGGCTGGAGAGGCGCCCCAAATGGCAGTTGCGTTGGCTGTTGATCCTGCTCCAGCGCCTGCGGCTGATACTGTTCGTGCTGCTGACCGGCATTATCATCATCGTCATGCGCGATGTGATCGGGACATTCCCGTCGCGCTATTACCTGCTGAACATCTTTTGGGCGATTTCTTTTGCCTGGCTGGGGATCGCCCTCTTGGCCCAACTCATACGAAACCGGTTCCTCAGCCGGATCGTCCGCCTCAGCGCCTGGACCTATGTTGCGCTCTATTATCTCGGGTTTGTCGAGACAACGGCGGCGATGCTCGACAATCTGGCGGTCGAGTTCGGCGATTTCCGCCTGTCCGCCTATGCGGTGCTGAAGGCGCTGGTGGTCACCGGGCTGTTGTTCTTCACCGCCCGAATGATCGCCACCGCCACCGCCCGCCGGATCAGGACAAACGAAGATATTTCCCCCTCAATGCAGGTGCTGGCGACGAAGTTTCTGCAACTGGCCCTTTACGGGGCGGCGTTCTTTATCGGACTGAAGGCGGTGGGGTTTGACCTGACCGGGCTGGCCGTCCTGTCCGGTGCCATCGGCCTCGGCCTCGGGTTCGGCTTGCAGAAGGTGGTGTCGAACCTGGTGTCCGGCGTCATCATCCTTTTGGACAAATCGATCAAGCCGGGGGACGTGATTTCGCTCGGCGATACGTTTGGCTGGATCGACAGTCTCGGCGCGCGCTATGTCTCTGTCGTCACCCGCGACGGGCGGGAATATCTGATCCCGAATGAGGATCTGATCACCGGTCAGGTGGTGAACTGGTCCCATTCCAATGATCTGGTGCGGCTCGACATCTATTTCGGCACCTCTTATGGCTGCGACCCCCATGAGGTGCGCCGGATCGCGGTCGGGGCGACAGAGGGCGTTGGCCGGGTTCTGGCGTCGAAAACCCCGGTCTGCCATATCGTCGGGTTCGGCAACAGCTCTGTGGATTATATCCTGCGGTTCTGGATCACTGATCCCACCGGCGGGCTGACCAATATCCGCGGCGATGTCTATCTGGCCCTCTGGGACGCCTTCAAAGCCAACGGCATTTCGATTCCCTTCCCGCAGCGGGAAGTGCGGCTGTTGGGCAACGATCCCCCGCCCCGCGGATAACCGTGCCCGAAAGGTCACGTTCCCGTCACTCGTCATTGAGAATTTACCTGGCCGGTGCTATCCTGATGATACGCCCTGCGCCGGGGCGGTATTCGGCGCGACAGAAAGGAGGAAACAGCCCTGTCACATGCTGCGAACGCGGTGGACAAGACCGCCGCAACCGCCGCCGCGACACCCCGGATCGCGGGCGTCCCGGCAGAGTTCTCAAGCGAAGAATTGCTTGAGCGTATCCTGACTTCCCTGACAGAAGACAAGGCCGAGGACATCGTGCGGATTGACCTGCGCGGCAAGTCGGCCATGGCCGATTACATGGTCGTCTGCTCGGGCCGGTCCAACCGGCAGGTGGCGGCGATTTCCGAACATCTGGCCGATGATCTGAAACAGGGGTTCGGCATAGCGTCAAAGATGGAAGGCAAGGATCAGAGCGATTGGGTGCTGATTGATGCGGGCGATGTGATTGTCCATGTCTTTCGCCCCGAGGTGCGTGCGTTCTATCAGTTGGAAAAGATGTGGCTTGATATGGCCGCGCATCGGGCCTGATCGGGCGGGGATGAGAGGGCTTTACCGGCGCGCGTCAGGCGTGTAGTCTCTGCATCCGTGTGGGAAGGATGGCATGTGAAAGAAACAACACGTTACACCTTCAGAATCGAAGGTTTCACGCCCGAAACCATGCCGCTTAAGCGGCTCTTGGCGTATTATTCCGAAATCGCGAAAATGCTTGAGGTTGATGACCATCTTCACCTGACCGGCGTTCTTGAGGGCAGCCACCGCAGCACACTCGTGGTTGATCCGAATCACGAAAGCGAGCTCAGGAAAAGGATTGCCGAGATAAAAGAAGGAACCGCCCCGAAAGCGGCGATCAAGGCGCACGACACAATAAACGAAATGCTGTGCGAAGACGAAACGAGCGGCGGCGTCTTTGATGAAAGCGAACGAAATGTGATCCCGTTTCCGGGCAGGCGACCGGAGAGAGAAGCCATATATCGCATTCGTGATGCCGCGACGTTCACGGGGAAGTTGTATCACATTGCTGAAACAAATGAAGGTGTGAACGTCAGAGTGAGGACGGAAGCCTACGGAGTCGTGGCTTGCAAGACGACCCTTGATATAGGCAAAGAGTTGCGCGGCCATCTTTTTGGAACCGTCAAGGTCAGGGGCCATGGCATTTGGACCAGAACCGGCGACGGAAAATGGAGTATAGACGATTTTTCCCTCATCGACTTCGCGCCGGTGAGCATGGCAGACCTGCGGGAAACGGTGGATCGGTTGCGCGCGCTCGACATTGAATGGCCCGATGACCCGATTCAGGCTATCAGGAACATCGAAGAGAAAGACGGTCAATTCCGGTGATTGTCGCGCTGGATAACACATTCCTTTCACGGGTGTTTAAGCCGGGTGCAAAGCCGTCTGAGAATCCGCAAACCGGCCAGCCTGTAACACATTGCAAAGAGCGAATTGAGGCGATGATCAACCGGCATTCCGGGGCAGGGGATACCGTGATCATTCCGACGCCATGTCTTGCGGAACTTCTGACTGCGGTCCCTGATGTTGCGAAGGCTGTTGGAGAAATAAATAGGTCAGCGGTCATGGAGGTCGCTCCGTTCGATGCGAGATGCGCCATTGAACTTGCCATGGAAACGCAAAAAGCGATTGCGGGTGGCGATAAGAAAGGCGGCGTCAAGGCCGGATGGCAAGAGGTCAAGTTCGACAGGCAAATAGCCGTGATAGCAAAGGTTAATGGCGCAGAGGTGTTTTATACGGACGATGGCGATCAAGCTGCATTCGCGAATCAGTTGGGAATGGATGTGAAATGCACATGGGAACTGGACTTGCCCCCGGACTTTGAGCAGCCGAGTTTTTTGGAATGACCAGGGCGGAGGAAAAATCCCGACGCGCGCGCTTCAATGAACTGGCATTTCTGCCTCTCCGGCTGGCATGAGGGTGCATATCTGCGCGGTGGGCCGTCTGCGGGCGGGGCCGGAGCGGGCGCTGATCGACGACTACCGCACCCGGTTTGACCGCACCGGGCAGGCCTTGGGGCTGGGGCCGCTACAGGTTCGGGAGGTCGGGGACAGGAAAGGCGGTGGGGCTGAGGCCGAGGCCGCGCTCATTCGCCGCGCCATTCCCGGCGGTGCGCTGGTCTGCGTTCTGGATGAACGGGGCAAGGCGATGACCTCACCCGGTTTTGCGCAGCGGTTGGCGCGGTGGCGCGATGACGGGCAGAGCGATGTGGCCTTCGTCATCGGCGGGGCTGATGGTCTTTGGCCGGGTCTGCGGGCAGAGGCCGATTTTGTGCTTGGCTTCGGGGCCATGGTCTGGCCGCATATGCTGGCGCGGGTGATGCTGAGCGAACAGCTCTATCGCGCGGCCTCGATCCTGGCGGGCGGGCCGTATCACCGGGGGGACGCTGCGGGGCGGTGATCGGTGATCCGGGGGGCGGTTTGGCCGCTGATGCGCCATTATGCAGAAAAGACCTTTGCAGGATGGTTGAGCCGGGCAGCCGCCTGCCTGGGCGGGCGCTTTTCGCTATATTCCACATTGGCGATGGTCTTGCCATAAAGCCCATATGCTCCAACGAGTTGAAGCGTTTCGAG
>JPPB01000046.1 GCA_001483205.1 alpha proteobacterium 3107 | reverse complement strand
ACCGCATTTTACGAGGCAAAACTGGCCACCGCGCGGTTCTATATGGCCCGTCAGTTGCCGGCGACGGCCATGCACCTTGCCCGGATCGAATCCGGCGCGGGGCCGGTGATGGCGCTGGCACCGGAAGATTTCTGATCGGCGGGCGGAAGAGCGCTCAAAAACTGCCCCTTTTCCGCCATTATACACTCTTTCCGGCATTCAGGTGTTTATTTGCGGCGCAAGTCCCGTTAGTGTCTGGGCATCACTCATGTCGGCACACCACAAAGCCGACGAATCTCTTGGGAGGTAACAGAGAAATGGATCGTCGTTCCTTTCTGAAAACATCGGCCTTGGGCGGGACTGCCGCCGCAACCACGCTGGCGGCACCGGCATATGCCCAAGGCAAACGAACGCTCACCATGGTCACAAGTTGGGGCCGGGGGCTTGCAGGCGTGTTTGACGCCGCACAACGGACCGCCGACAACATCAACGCCATGTCGGACGGCAGCCTGACGATTGATGTCAAGGCGGCGGGCGAGCTTGTGGGCGCGTTTGAGGTGTTCGACGCCGTGACCGCCGGTCAGGCAGACATGTATCACGCCGCCGACTACTACTTCATCAACCAGCATCCGGGGTTCGCATTCTTCACCGGGGTGCCCTTCGGCATGACCGCGACCGAGCTCAACAACTGGTATTATCATGGCGGCGGTATCGGCCTGCACCATGAACTGGGTGAAATCTTCGGGCTGAAATCCTTCCTTGCCGGGAATACCGGCACCCAGGCGGGCGGCTGGTTCCGCAAGGAAATCAAGGGGCCGGAAGACTTCAACGGCCTGAAATTCCGGATGCCGGGTCTGGGCGGCAAGGCGCTGGGGCATATGGGCGCGTCGGTGCAGAACATCCCCGGCGGCGAAGTGTATCAGGCTCTGGCTTCCGGCGCGATTGACGGCACCGAGTGGATCGGCCCGTGGGCGGATGAAAAGGCTGGTTTCCAGGAAATCACCAAATTCTACTACACCGCCGGTTTCCACGAGCCTGCGGCGGGGCTGTCGCTGGCGGTCAATCTCGAGGTCTTTGAATCGCTGACCCCGCAACAGCAGCAAATGATCGAAATCGGCGCGGGCCACGCCAATATCTGGAATCTCAGCCAGTATCTGATGAACAACGGTGCAGCGCTGCAACGCTTGCAGGCGGCGGGCGTGCAGGTTCTGCAATTCCCCGACAGCGTTTGGGACGCGATGGGGGATGCGTCGCAGAAAGTCTATGATGAGTTCATGGGCGATGAGCTGTTCAAGAGGATCTACGACAATTTTGTCGCCTCGATGCGTGACAGTTCCGGCTGGCTTACGCAGTCAATCGGGGCCTATCGCGCCCAGCGCGACCGCGTTCTCGGCTAGAGAATACCGCCGCGGCAGGTTCCGTCCGGCCAAAACGGTCGGGCGGGGCCTGTCCCTGTCCGGTTGACCGGAGGAGGCAGCGTCGATGCTGGACGGAATCGTCTGGTTCTTTCAGAATATCGCTTTGGCGTTCTACAATCTGGGCCATGCGCTGACCCATCCGGCGGCATGGCTGGATTGGCTGAGTTGGGACGGAACCGCCGAAGACAAGCAATCGCTGATGCGGTTCATCTATTATGGCGGCTCAATGGAGCTGTTCTTTGTTGTTTTCACCGCGTTTCTGGTTGTGATCGTTCTGGGGGCGTGGCGTCACCGGATCATGTGGGGCGTGGTGCGCGCCCTTGAGGGGCTGGCAAACGGGATAGGGCGGCTTTTCGCCTGGGCCGGGCTGCTGATGGTGTTTCAGCAGATCATTATCATCTTCACCCAGCGCATCTTTGCCGCCAGCGAGATTTCCCTTGGCGTCGGACTGGTTTTCAACAAGGACGTAAGCTGGTGGGCGGAAGAGTTAAAGCTCTACAACGCCATCATCGTGTCCCTCTGTGTGACGTATACTTTTGTTCAGGGCGGCCATGTGCGGGTTGATCTGATCTATTCCAACGTCTCTTTCCGCACCAAACGGATCATCGACATGTTCGGGTCGCTGTTCTTTATGATGCCCGCTGCGGTGCTGACCTGGATGTATGGCTGGTATTTCCTGTGGCGGCATCTGGTGGTGCCGAAACCGTCGGCCTCTGACACGCTGGACCGGCTGTTGACCAAATCGCGCGCGCTGCGCTGGAATGTCGAAACCATCGGCTTTTCGCCCAACGGGTTCAACGCCTATTTCCTGTTCAAGGTTCTGCTGGTCGCCTTTGCCGGTCTGGTCTTTCTGCACGCGATTGCGTTTTTCTGCCGGTCGTTTCTGGAATGGCGCGAGGGCGAGGAAAGCGAGGGCCGCTATCTCGACAAAGACACGCTCGGAGAGGGGGAAGGAAGCTATGAAGGCGCGCATTGACGCTATGGGACGGTGCCGATGATTTTCGGACTTGACGGCGTTGAGATCAGCCTGATCATCGTTTTTGTCTGCCTGTTCGGCGGCATTCTGTCGGGTTTTCCGGTGGCCTTTGCCATCGGCGGCGCGGCGGTCATTTCCTTCACCATCATCGCCATGCTTGACGGTGCCGGGATGCTCACCCATCAGGCGCTCGACACTACATCCGAGGCCTATGGCGCGATCATCGCCACCGGTGCCCATCCCGATACGATTTCGAGTTTCCGATACCCGGATTTGCCGACGGTGGGGGTGCCGGTCTTTGAACAGGGCTGGCAGGTGGCGCTGGACCGCAATATCTCTTTCATCGTCAACCGGATCAATGAGCGGGTGCTGGCCGGGCAGTCTATCGAGACCCTGCTGGCGGTTCTGATGTTCGTGATGATGGGCATCACGCTGGAGCGGTCCAAAATCGCCAATGACCTGTTGACGACCATGGCGCGGGTGTTTGGCCCGTTGCCCGGCGGGCTGGCAGTGTCTGTCGTTGTTGTCGGCGCGTTTCTGGCCGCCTCTACCGGGATTGTCGGCGCAACGGTGGTGACCATGGGCCTGTTGTCGCTGCCGACGATGCTGCGGCGCAACTATTCGCCGGAACTGGCGACCGGGGTGATCGCGGCCTCGGGCACGCTTGGCCAGATCATCCCGCCGTCAATCGTTATCGTCCTGCTGGGCACCCTGGCGGGTGATCTCTATTCCGTGGCGCAGGAACAGCGCGCGGCAGAGGCCGGATGTTCCGACGCGCTGACCTATCTGGGAGAGGCAGCGGTGGTCTCTGTCGGCACGTTGTTTCAGTCTGCGCTGCTGCCGGGGATCATGCTGGCCGGGCTGTATGCCCTCTATGCCTTCGGCTATGCGCTGTTGCGCCCGCGGGCCGCGCCGCCGGTGCGGGGGGGCAGTATATCCGGCGAGGCGGTGACCCGTGGCGAAGCACTGACATGGTATCTGGGCGCGCCCGCTCTGCTGGTGGGCGTGGCGATTCTGGCGGTCTATCTGGGCCTTGCCGGGTCGCAGAATGTCACCGTCAGCAGCTTTTCCGAGGCAGGCGCGGCGGCTGATCTGCGCACCAAAGTCCCCGAGAAATGCCAGGCATCTATGATCGCCCTGCACGGGCAGGAACGATGGGACGCGGCGGTGGCCCAACAGGCAAAGATCGACGCGGCGGGCGGCATTGCCGAAACCCGGGAACTGACCGCCGAAGAGATCAACGACGCAGTGGCGGAAAAGGTTGCCGCCGCCGCCCCGGTCGGCACCGGCATCCTGGGGGCGTTCCTGCTTTTGGCGCTGATCCTGACAGCGGCGCGGGGGGTCTCGCCGTCTGCAAATCCGGCCCCTCTGCTGGTCGGGGCGCTGGGGGTGGTGCTGGCGCTGATGGCGGATATTTTGCTGATCGGGCCGCTGACCACGCCCGGTATGAGTTTCCTGATACTGGCCACCCCGACAGCGCTGGTCATCTATGGGGGGTATCATGCGGTCAACCGTCTGGGGCAGAATCAGCTCTTGCGGGTGGTCTTTCCGCCGCTGGTTCTGATTATCGCGGTTCTGGGGTCAATCCTTGGCGGCATCACCAACCCGACTCCGGCGGCGGCACTGGGGGCGGGGGGCGCGCTGATGCTGGCGGCCTATCGCAAGCTCAAGGACGAGGAAAAACCCGGCAGGCTGATCGTCATGGCGTCATTTGCGGTCGTTATTATGATCCTGATCGGGTTCAATTTTGACCTGCGGATGGGGCGCGAAAATGTGCTGTTCGAGGAGCGGCTGGCCTTTCTTGTGGCGCAGGCGACCTATCTGTTCGCCCTGTTCGGCATATTCTATTCGGCGTGGATATTGTTCAGGGGCGGGGTGCTCGGCGCGGTGGTGCGCGAGACGGCAAAGGTCACCTCGATGGTGTTCACCATCCTGATCGGCTCTCAGCTTCTCAATCTGGTGGTGATCTCGTTTGGCGGCGAGCATTACATCCAGCAGTTCCTCAAGAGCTTTGACAACGAGCTGACGGTGTTCCTGATCGTGATGCTGGTGCTGTTCATCCTTGGATTCGTGCTCGATTTTCTCGAAATCATCTATATCGTCATTCCGATTGTCGGCCCGGTGATCTATGGCGGCACGATGGACCCGAAATGGGTGACGATTATGGTCGCGGTGAACCTGCAAACCAGTTTTCTGACCCCGCCTTTCGGCTTTGCGCTGTTTTATTTGCGCGGGGTTGCGCCGAAAAGCGTGACCACCGGGCATATCTACCGGGGTGTTGCGCCTTTCGTGCTGATACAGGTGGTGGGGCTGGCGATCCTGTGGCTGTTCCCGCAGATCGTGACGGTTTTTCCCGCCCTGATCGGGCATTAGGGCGGGGCAGGGGGGCTTGGGGGGCCTTCAGGTGCGCCGCAGCACCCAGCGGATGAGGGCAGAGGCGGCAATCAGGCACCAGAGAACCTCGATCATTATCGCGCCCGCATTGGGCCGATACCAGAGCGACCACAGGATGAACAGCGCGCCGATCAGGTTCATCAGGTTGAAGCCGGGGCCTTCGGCGTTCAGCCGCCCGCGGGTGGCGGCGAAATAGGCCCCCGCGATCAGGAAGGAACCGACGACGCCTATGCCGTCGATGAGTGTGAAATCCGCCAGCATCGGGGGTCTCCGTTTTGGTTTACGCCACAGTAACAGTTTTGCCGAAAGAGTGAAGGGGGCGCGCGCCGCCCACCCCATTGAGGGGTGAGGCCCGTCCCGGAAACGGTCCGGTGGGGCGTTATTTGGATGTTATAATATATGTCAGCAGTACTGACCTTATCCGCGG
>JPPB01000045.1 GCA_001483205.1 alpha proteobacterium 3107 | reverse complement strand
GGTCTCTGCAAACCCCTCTGCCACTCTCAACGCCATGATCCACAGGCAGAGAAAAACCGCGCCATTCAGGACCGCGACCAGAGTCAGCGCCGCCCCCGGCCCGATGAACCCCGCCACCATGCCCTGAAACAGCATCAGCGGGCTCAGCACCAGAACCGTCCAGAACAGGGCCAGACGGGCCGACACCCAACTGCCCCTGCCGCCAAACCGGCCCGCCACCACATGGGACAGGGCGGCAAGGGCGTAAAAGACCAGAGGTGCCAGAAACACCGCCCCGGTGAAGGCCCCGGCGGCCAGCGCGACAAACTCCTCGTCATTCAGATATGCCCGGCGGGACAGAACCGGCAACCGCGCGATGAACATCAGAAAGCAACCGGTCATCAGCCAGGCCAGCGCCCGTTCCTCACCCGCGCCAGAGGCAATCAGCCGGGCCATGACCTGCCCCGGCGCGCGATAGGCCCGTATCATGTCGCCCGACACCGCCATCGGATTCAGCCGTCGCGCCGACGCAGCAGCCAGGCCCGAAGGCGCTCTGCCAGATCGTCCCGCAGGCCCTCATCGGCGATCTCTTCGATGGCCTCGCCAAGAAAGGCCATAATCAGCAGATCCTGCGCATCGGCCCTCGGCACCCCGCGCGAACACAGATAAAACAGCGCGTCCTCGTCAATCGCGCCGGTGGTCGAGCCATGGGAACACGCCACGTCATCGGCGTAAATCTCAAGCTCCGGCTTGGCCAGAAACCGGCTGTCATCATCCAGCAAAAGCGATTGGCTGATCTGATAGCCGTCGGTTTTCTGTGCGCCGGGCCGGACCAGAATCTTGCCCTGAAACACGCCCGTCGCCCCGTGGCGCAGAACCTTCTTGAACACCTGACGGCTTTCGCAGTTCACCGCGTCATGGGTGACAAAGACGGTATCGTCATGGTGAAAGCCGCCATCGCCGAGCGCGGCCCCGGCCACATGGGCAAGCGCATCGTCCCCGGTCAGGCTCAGCACCGTTTCATTCCGGGTCAGCGCGCCGTTCACTGTCAGGGTGAAGCTCCTGAACGCGGCGTTTGCCCCCAGGCGGGCAAACATGTGGGTGACGGCGCGGCGCTCATGGTCCCGGCCCTGCGCGCGAACATGATCAAACGCGGCACCTTTGGCGATGTCCACCTCGGTGCATTGGTTGAACCGCGCGGCGGCGGGGCCGTTTTCCAGCAAGGTCAGCCGCGCGCCCTCTTCCAGACGCACCAGATTGTGCAGGGTCGCGTCAGAGCTTTCCGAGCCGTGCAGGTAGATCAGGTTGACCGGGCGCGAAACCTGCCCCGTCACCCGGATCACCACGCCATCGGTGGCAAACGCGGTGTTCAGGCTGGCAAGCGGGCGGGGCACCGGCGTCTGCCCGGCCTGTTCCAGGGTGCCGTAGAGGTTCCTCGCCCAGTGAATATCGGTGCGGGCGACATCCTCAAGGCGCTCTATCGTCAACCCCTCTGCGGACAGATCGTCAGAGGCCGCCGGGTCGAAAACCCCATCGACGAACACAATCCTCAGCCGGTCAACCGCACCGAACAGCGGGCTTTCATCGCTATCGTCAAAAACTGCCGCCGTCGGGGGCAGGGGCTGCACCAGTGTCTCGGGCCGGGTGAATTTCCAGTATTCATCGCGCCGGTCAGGCAGGCCCGCCGCGCGCAGCCGCGCAAGCGCCCCGGCCCGGCCCGCATTGGCCCAAGCAGCCTGATCCGCAGGCAGGGACAGCGCCGTCAGCCTTTCGGTGGTTGCAGTCTGCACCGGGTCAGGCCGCGTCATCCCGCGTCCTCCGTCAACAGGCCGCCATAGCCGTTATGCTCGACCTCAAGCGCCAGTTCCGGCCCGCCGGTCCTGATGATCCGTCCGTCAGCCATGATATGAACCACATCGGGTTTGATATGGTTCAGAAGCCGCTGATAATGGGTGATGACCAGAAACGCCCGGCCCGCGTCGCGCAGCGCGTTCACGCCGTTCGCCACCAGCTTCATCGCGTCCACATCCAGCCCCGAATCCGTTTCATCCAGAATGCAGAGTTTCGGCTCAAGAATCGCCATTTGCAGGATTTCGTTGCGCTTTTTCTCGCCGCCTGAAAACCCGACATTCACCGGGCGTTTGAGCATATCCGGGCCGACCTCCAGCATCTTTGCCTTGTCGCGCATCAGCCGCAGAAAATCCGCCGCCGAAACCGCATCCTGCCCGCGCGCGCGCCGTTGTGCGTTCAGCGCCGTGCGCAGGAAGGTCATGTTGCCGACGCCGGGAATTTCCACCGGATACTGAAAGGCAAGGAACACACCGGCAGCGGCGCGCTCGTCCGGCTCCATCTCCAGCAGGTTCTCGCCGCCCAGGGTGACAGAGCCTTCGGTCACCGTGTAACCATCGCGCCCCGACAGCACATAAGAGGCCGTCGATTTGCCAGAGCCGTTCGGCCCCATGATCGCATGAACCTCGCCCGCGTTCACACTCAGGTTCACGCCTTTGAGGATAGGCTTGTCGCCGTCTTCAAGACGGACATGCAGGTTTTTGATGTCCAGCATTCTGTTCCGTTTCCGTTTTTCCTGTGGGGCCGGGGGGCTATCCGATGTGGCCGGTGATCTGCGCCCTATCGACCGTCGGGGTGGGGGTGGTCATCGCTTGTCTCGCTTTCGCTTGCGGATGAACCACAATTCGGTCAGCGCAAAGGCCCCGACAAAAATCAGAACCGCCGGGGGCGGCGTTTGCGCGATGCCCGCCACCGAAACGCCACCGGTCATCAGGAAGGACATGCCGATCAGAAACACCGACAGGGCGATGCAGATTTTCAGCACAAATTTCAGCATGTCATCCCACGCTCCCCTCCAGAGAGATCGCCACCAGTTGCTGGGCCTCCAGCGCAAATTCCATCGGCAGGGCCTGCAACACCTCTTTGACAAAGCCGTTGACCACCAGCGCAACGGCCTCTTCCTCGTCCATGCCGCGCTGACGGCAATAGAAAAGCTGATCATCATCAACGCGGGAGGTCGTGGCCTCGTGCTCCACCCGGCTCGAGGTGTTCCTGACCTCGATATAGGGCACCGTGTGCGCCCCGCAGCGGTCGCCGATCAGCAGGCTGTCGCACTGGGTGTAGTTGCGGCAGTTTGCGGCCCTGGGGTGGACGGACACCAGACCCCGATAGGTGTTCTGGGCATGGCCCGCCGAAATCCCCTTAGAGACAATACGGGACCGGGAATTGCGCCCCAGATGCACCATCTTGGTGCCGGTATCGGCCTGTTGCCGGTTGTTGGCGATGGCAATCGAATAAAACTCCCCCTGGCTTTCCGCGCCGCGCAGGATGCAGGACGGATATTTCCACGTCACCGCCGAGCCGGTTTCCACCTGGGTCCACATCACCCGCGACCTGTCCCCCCGGCAATCGGCGCGCTTGGTGACGAAATTATAGATGCCGCCCTTGCCGTTTTCATCGCCCGGATACCAGTTCTGGACGGTGGAGTATTTCACTTCCGCATCTTCCTCGGCGATGATCTCGACCACCGCGGCGTGCAGTTGCGCGGTATCCCGGCGCGGCGCGGTGCAGCCTTCAAGGTAAGATACATAAGACCCCTTGTCGGCGATGATCAGCGTGCGCTCGAATTGTCCGGTGTTTTCGGCGTTGATGCGGAAATAGGTCGAAAGCTCCATCGGGCAGCGCACCCCCGGCGGCACATAGACAAAAGAGCCGTCCGAAAACACCGCCGAGTTCAGCGTGGCATAGAAATTATCCGACACCGGCACCACCGTGCCCAGATATTTCCTGACCAGTTCCGGGTGTTCCCGGACGGCCTCAGAGAACGAACAGAAGATCACCCCGGCCTTTTTCAGCTCTGCCTGAAAGGTTGTGCCGACCGAGACCGAATCGAACACCGCGTCCACGGCCACCTTGCGCCCGTCTGCCGGGGTGCGGTCCGGGTCTGCGCCGTCTGTGCCTTCCACCCCGGCCAGGATCATCTGTTCCTTCAGCGGGATGCCCAGCTTTTCATAGGTCTCCAACAGTTTCGGATCAACCTCGTCAAGGGATTTCGGGCGCGCTGTCATGCTCTTGGGGCGGGCATAGTAATACTGGTTCTGAAAGTCGATGGCCGGATAGCTGACCATCGCCCAGTCGGGTTCCTTCATCTGTTGCCAGCGGTCAAAAGCCGACAGGCGCCAGTCCGTCATCCATTCCGGCTCTCCGTTCCGGTCAGAGATCAGCCGCACGATGTCACGGTTCAGGCCCTTGGGCGCGTATTCCGTCTCGATCTCGGTTTCCCAGCCGTGCTTATAGGCCCCCGCCAGCGATCTGACCGCCTCGACGGTTTCTTCCTCGACGCCCTGCTTGACGATGATGTCGTCCGGAACTGCCATTCGTTTCCCCTTATTCAGGCCGCGCGCGCGCTTTGTGTTTGCCATGGGCCGCGATCCACGCGGTTGCGAATCGCAGCAGCTCATCTTCCGTTGTCGTCGGCCCGAGAGACACCCGGATGGCAGAGGCCGCAGTCCGGTCATCATGGCCCATCGCCTGCAATACGCGGCTTGGCCGTGCCTTGCCGGAGGAACAGGCCGACCCTGCCGAAACCGCGAACCCGGCAAGATCCATCTGCATCACCTGCGTCTCACCCTTCCATCCCGGAACGGCGAAACAAGAGGTATTGGGCAACCTGTTTACGTTCCTGCCGATGAAAATAATGTCTTTGGCCGATTCTTCCAGTGCTTTTTCTAGAATGTTTCTAAGTTTTTCCACCCGCGCCCAGTCTCCGGCCTCCAGGTCGCGCTGAGAGGCGGCGGCGGCGGCCCCGAAGCCCATGATTCCGATGATATTTTCGGTGCCGGACCTGCGGCCGGTTTCTTGACCGCCGCCGCGGGCAAGGGCGGGAATCTCCACGCCGTGCCGCAGGATCAGCGCGCCGGTGCCTTTCGGCCCGCCGAGCTTGTGGGCGGACAGGATGGCCATGTCCGCGCCGCTCCAGGCAAAAGAGAACGGAATGCGCCCGACGGCCTGGGTCACGTCCAGGCACAGAAGGTCCGCCCGCGCCGGGCCACAGGGCCATTGCCCGTCGATCCTATCGGGCGGTTGGGTGATGATGCCGGTCTCGCCATCGGCCAGCCCCATGGCCAGAACACGGGCACCCCCGGACCCACCGCCCCCCGGCGTCGCATGTGCCCTCAGCGCCTCATGCGCCATGTCCTGCACCAGAACCCCCTGCGCGCCGGTCGCGCATTTGT
>JPPB01000044.1 GCA_001483205.1 alpha proteobacterium 3107 | reverse complement strand
AGATCGATACCGGGGACGGGCCGGTGACGGTCTTTGACCCCGGTGTGCCGGTCTGTTGGCGGGTGAAGGACTGACCCGCCCGCGCGTTATCCGTCCCCCGTCCCCCGCCTCCGGCCCGAAAGGAAAGACGAACAGATGATCCCCACCGCCTGTCCCGACCCGCACACCATCGCCCGGCTGACCGCGGGCATGTTGCTGGATATAAAGGCCGTGCATTTCAGCGCCGATGCGCCCTTTACCCTTGCCTCCGGCCTGCCCTCGCCGGTCTATATCGATTGCCGCAAACTGCTCGGCTTTCCGCGTATCCGGGCGACGGTGGCGGATTTCCTGGCCTGCACCGTCATGCGCGACGCAGGCCCAGAGGCGTATGACAATATTGCCGGGGGCGAGACCGCCGGTATCCCCTTCGCGGCTCTGGTGTCGGACCGCATGGCGCTGCCGATGAGCTATGTGCGCAAGAAGCCCAAGGGCCATGGCCGGGGGGCGCGAATCGAGGGCGTGATGGGCGAGGGCCAGCATGTGCTGCTGGTCGAGGATCTGACGACCGATGGTGGCTCTAAACTGTCCTTTGTTGACGCCATCCGCGAGACCGGCGCGACCTGCGACCGCACCGCCGTGGTCTTCAGCTACGGCATTTTCCCCGAGGCCGAAAAAACCCTGTCCGATCATGGGGTCAGCCTGTCCCGGCTCTGCACATGGCATGATGTTCTGGCGGTCGCGAAGGCACGGGGCGGTTTCGATGCGCAAACTCTGGCCGAGGCTGAGGCGTTCATCGCCGCGCCGCGCGCCTGGCAGGAAAGACACGCGCGGGGCTGAGGCACCTTCGCCCCAGGGACGAAAATGCGTAGAATTGCGCTCAAACTCTCAATATTTTGTGGTAAAGTGATCGTTTATATACTATATATCTGAAGACTGCGTTTTCCCGAAACCATCCACAGGCTTATACATTTTGCCAGCGCGCGGCGGTTCATGCCATTAACGACCTCGGGCGCGGCGACGACAGCGGGGGCAAAGAGAGCGCAATGAACGAAGTGGCGAGAATCGGCGCGGCAGGGGCGACGGCAGCAACCGGGGCACCGGGCGGCGCGGATCAGCTTCAGGCCGTCCTGCCGCACAATATCGAGGCCGAACAGCAGTTGCTGGGCGCGATTCTGACCAATAACGAGGTCTATGACCGTGTGACCCCGATCATCGGGGCGGCGGATTTCTTTGACCCGGTTCACGCCCGCATTTTCGAGACTGCACGGGCGCGCATCCGCAAGAATGCCATTGCGTCCCCGGTCACGCTGAAGGCGTTTCTGGAGGACGACCCCGGCCTTGCGGAACTGGGCGGCCCGGCCTATCTGGTCCGGCTGGCCGGGGCGTCGATTTCCGCCTTTGCCGCCCGCGATTATGCGCAGGTGATCCACGACCTTGCCCTGCGGCGCGAACTGATCGGCATCGGGCGCAACATCACCGACAAGGCGGCCAAGACCGACGCCGACAGCGAACCGGGGGATCAGATCGTCGAGGCCGAGCAGGCGCTCTATGCGCTGAGCGAACAGGGCCGGGACAACCGGGGGTTCTGTTCCTTTCTCTCGGCGATTACCGAGGCGGTGAATGTCGCCAATGCCGCCTATCAGCGGGACGGCGGGCTGGCGGGCTTGTCCACGGGGCTGGCTGATCTCGACCGGATACTCGGCGGGCTGCACCGGTCTGACCTGATCATTCTGGCCGGGCGTCCGTCGATGGGAAAGACTTCGCTGGCCACAAACATCGCCTTTCATGTGGCGAAAACCTATCGGAAGGGGCGGCTGCCGGATGGCACCGAGGGCGCGGCAACCGGCGGTGTGGTGGGGTTTTTCAGCCTCGAGATGTCTGCCGAACAACTGGCCTCGCGCATCCTGTCAGAGCAGGCGCGCACACCGTCGCACCAGATCAGGCGCGGGGACATGACCGAAGAAGAGTTCCGCCGCTTTGTCGAGGCCGCGAAAGCGCTGGAAAGCTGTCCGCTGTTTATCGATGACACCCCGGCCCTGCCGATCAGCCAGCTTGCCGCCCGTGCCCGGCGGCTCAAACGCACCCACGGGTTGGATTTGCTGGTGATTGATTACCTGCAACTGTGCCGCGCCGCCACCGCCAAGGACAACCGCGTGAATGAGATTTCGGAAATTACCATGGGCATCAAGGCGATTGCGAAAGAGCTGGACATCCCGGTGATCGCGCTGTCCCAGCTTTCACGGCAGGTTGAATCGCGCGAGGATAAGCGCCCGCAGCTTTCCGACCTGCGCGAATCCGGGTCCATTGAGCAGGACGCCGATGTGGTGATGTTCGTCTATCGGGGGGAATATTACAAGGAGCGTGAAAAGCCCGCCGACCATGAGCTGGACAAGATGGCCGCGTGGCAGGATGAAATGGAGCAGCTTCACGGCAAGGCCGAGATTATCATCGGTAAGCAGAGGCATGGCCCGATCGGCAATGTGGACCTTTCCTTTGAGGGCCAGTTCACGCGCTTTGGCAATCTGGTCAAGCCGTGGCAGCAGGGCGGCGAGGCGTTTTGAGGCGGGGGCCGGTGTTACGACCGGGCGGGACGGGTTGGCCGCCAATATGCGAGAGGTCTTACATGGCGCTTCTTCACTCAAACCCCAGGCTTTTCGCCCGCAGCGCCGCCTGGGTCCGGTTTCTTGCCCCCAGCTTGCTCAGAATATTCTTGACATGCAGCTTGATGGTCACTTCCTGCAAATCAAGCCCACGGGCGATCTCCTTGTTCGATTTCCCGTCGCACAGCCCGCGCAATGTCTGAACCTCGCGCGGCGTCAGCCCGTGAAAATCCTCGCCACCATTTGCCGTCTCCCCTTCCATCGCCAGATCAAAGGGAAAGTATTTCTCCCCCGAAAGCACAAACCGCACGGCATTCACCATTGACGCCGCCGCAAGCGACTTGGGAAAGAAACCGACCGCGCCAAGGGCCATCGCTTCTCTGGCGACCTCGGGTCTGGCAACCCCCGACATCAGGGCAATCCGTGTCGCCGGAAACCCCGACACCGCGCGCCGCAATCCGGCCAGACCATCCATTCCCGGCATGTTGTAATCAAGAACCGCCAGATCAAAAGATGTCATGCCCCGCAGTTTTTCAACCGCCTCGTCCAGGGTGGAGGCGCTGTCCACCTCAAGCCCCTCGGTCCGCGCAAGATATGCCGCGATTGTGTCCCGGACGAGATCATGGTCATCAACAATCAGGATATTCGGCATTCGTTACCACCCGTCTGCACCCCGAAGACACCGGTTTACATGAACCGAAAGAGCGCCCCAAACAAGCCCGACCTATACCAAAGGCTGGCAATCTATACCAATGCCTTCCCCGTTCGGCCCGGCACCGCGCTATCCGGAGCGCAGTCAGACAGACCAGATATAGGAGACGGCTATGAAACCCGGATTAACGCTGGCAACATTCCTTGTGACCGCCCTGAGCGCGGTTGCGGCCCTGGCCGGGGAACCCGCGATCACGACAGGCGCACCCGGCACCGCCGATGACCGGATAATCACCCTGTCGCAACTCGATGCCGAGGACCAGACCGAGATCACCACCACCACGATCTGGACCGACGGCGAGGTTGTGTTTTCCGGCGTTCCGCTGGCCCGTGTTCTCAGCATGGCCGGTCTGAGCGGTGCGCCCGACGCAACCCTGCACATCACCGCGCTCAACGACTATGCGGTTGAAATGCCGCTTGGCGAGGTGGGCGAGACATTCCCCATCATCGCCACACGCATGAACGGCGAACCGATGTCAGTGCGCGACAAGGGGCCGTTCTGGGTCATCTATCCCTATGATCTGGGGCCGGAATACCAAACCGAAACGATTTATGCGCGATCTGTCTGGCAACTGAAGGCTCTGTCGCTCACGGACTGAGCCACATACGCCGAACGGACACGGGTTTGACGCCACGCATCGCAATATTTGCCCTGATCGCCGGGTTGGCCGTGCTGATTGCCACTCTTGGCGCACAGCTTCCCCGGGATATTCGCTCGCTGGCGACCGCCCGGAATGACAACCTTCAGTGGACGGTGTTTCAGATCGACACCGAGTTTGCCAATCTGAGCGCTGAACTGGCCGGACAGGCGGGTGCGGCCCGGCCCGACAGTGCCGCAATCCGGCTGCGCGTTGACATTGCGCTTAGCCGCGCTGCACTGGCCACCGCCGGAACCAACCGGTCGCTTTGGGCCGGGAACACAGAGGCCGAAGGGCTGATCCGGGCCTTGCAGGCTTTCGGGGACAGCGCCGCCGGGATCATTGACCGGGCCGGGCCGCTTGATTCGGGGGATGTTGCGGCGCTGAGCGCACTGACGGATGGTATCCGCCCCGATGTGCGGCGGCTTGCGCTTCTCGGGCTTTCTCAGGGCGTCGCGCTTGCGGATGCGCAGCGCCGCGCGCTCACCAACAAGCTGCGCTGGTTCGGTCTGGTGGCGATTGCGTTTGTCGCCGGGCTGGCGGTTGCCCTGTTCTATCTGGACCGGTTGCTGTCAGCCGCGCATCGCAAGGATGATGCACTCCGGGCGACGACAGAGCGCCTGACCGCCACCGTTGCCGCCTCTCTCGATGGTATTGTGATCGCCAACGAAGCGGGCGAGGTCATCGATTTCAATGAGGCGGCAAGCGGCATTTTCGGCTGGGGCCGGGAAGAGATCATCGGCAGGAAAATGGACGATACCATCGTGCCGCATCAGCACCGGCAGGCCCATAGTGCCGGGATGATGCGCTATCTGGCCACCGGCGCGCCCCATGTGATTGACGCCGGACGGATCGAGCTTTCGGCGCTTCGCAAGTCGGGCGAGGAATTTCCGATTGAGCTGAACATCACCTCGGCCCGGCAGGCGGGCGAAGAGATTTTCATCGCCTATGTGCGCGACATCAGCGAACGCAGGATCAACGAGAAAAAACTGATCGCGGCGCGCGAACAGGCCGAAAAGACGGACCGCGCCAAATCGACCTTTCTGGCGGTGATGAGCCACGAGATGCGCACGCCGCTGAATGGCATTCTGGGGGTGCTTGATCTGCTGGGGACAACCGATCTGAACCCGCGACAAAGCCGCTATGTGCAGGTTGCGGTGGCATCGGGGGAGATTCTGCTCGAGCATGTCAACGAGGCGCTCGACATCACGCGGATTGAAACCGGGGTGATGACGCTGACGCCCGAGGTTTTTTCCCTGCGCTCTGCCGTCGGGCGGGTCACGGATGTTCTGCGCCCGCTTGCCGCTGAAAAGGGCCTGACGCTG
>JPPB01000043.1 GCA_001483205.1 alpha proteobacterium 3107 | reverse complement strand
GTCCGGGGGACCGTTTCAGGGCCGAACGGGCGGAGCCCCAAGGCGCTGCCCGGCGCAAGCGCCGGGCGGGGTATTCGGGGGGGCGATACACCCTTATGCAGAGGTCTTTATCATGTCAGAGCGGCGGCAAAGGCGCAGATGGCAGGTGTTTCTCCGGGACAGCACATGCGGCCCAGCTTGGCTCGGCCAATATTACCAAACGACTGAATTTTGAGTCCAAACCCCGGCCCTGATCCCGTCCGGCGGAATGCCGGGCCGCGCCGTCTACCCCTCAATGGGGTGGACGGCGCGCGCCCCCCGTGGGGGATAAGGCCCGTCCCTGAAACCTTCCGGTGGACTGTTTCAGGTCTGAGCGGGCGGTCGGGTTGGCCGCAGATACGCCATTATACAAAGGTCTTGTGAAGTCAATCGCCGCTCAGGACGCCCGACGGCGGCGACCACGCCCGCCGGTGCCCGCCTCGCGCGCCGCTTTTGACGCCTCGGCAAAGGACGCCCCGGCCCGCGCTGCATCCAGCACCCTCGCAAACCTGATCCAGTTGCCGCCGTTCGGGTCACAGTTCATCAGAAAATCGGCGGCCTTGATCGCCTCCATCTCCACCTGACGCACCGGGTTCATAATCGCGCTGGTCATCCCGGCCTGAATCGCCATCGGCAGAAAGGCGGCATTGATCCCGTGGCGGTTCGGCAGACCGAAGGAAATGTTCGAGGCCCCGCAGGTGGTGTTGACGCCCAGCTCTTCGCGCAGACGCCGCACCAGCGAAAACACCTGACGGCCCGCCGTCGCCATCGCCCCCACCGGCATCACCAGCGGATCAACCACGATGTCATGGGCCGGAATACCATGATCCGCCGCCCGCTCGACGATTTTCCGCGCCACGGCAAACCGCACATCCGGGTCTTCGGAAATCCCCGTATCATCGTTCGAGATCGCCACCACCGGCACATCATATTTCTTGACCAGCGGCAGAACCAGTTCCAGCCGCTCTTCCTCGCCGGTGACCGAGTTCAGAAGCGGGCGGCCCTCGGCGGCCTCAAGCCCGGCTTGCAGCGCACCGGGAACCGAGCTGTCGATGCACAGCGGCACATCGACCAGCCCCTGGACCAGCTCGATCATCCGCCTCATCAGCGGCGGCTCGGTTTCATTTGGATCGGGGTTGGAATTATAGACAACGCCCGCGTTCACATCGAGCATCGTCGCCCCGCAGGCAACCTGCTCCAGCGCGTCCTTCTCCACGGTCGAGAAATCGCCCGCCTCCAGTTCAGCGGCCAGTTTCTTGCGCCCGGTCGGGTTGATGCGCTCTCCGATCACGCAAAAGGGTTCATCAAAGCCGATAACAGCGGTCTTGCTCTTGCTTTCGACGACGGTGCGGGTCATTTCGAGTCCTCTGTCTGATACGCGGTTTGCGCCTGTTCATTGCTGACCGGGACGGCACCGCCGTTTTCGATTGCCCAGGTCGCGGTGGCCCTGATCCCCCCAAGCGGGAAGAAATGGACCTTCTCGATGCCGAAATCCGGATGCGCCGCCTTGTGCGCGGCAAGATCAGCGATGAACCGGTCAGGCTCGAAAGGCAGCATGAGTTTGGTCACGTCGCGGGCGCGCTTTTGCAGCACCCGCAAAGACGCCCCGACACCACAGGCAATCGAGAACCGAATCAGCGTCTGAAGTTTGGCGGGCCCGGCGACGCCGATATGGATCGGCAGGCGAATCCCGGCGTCGCGAATCGCATTGGCCCAGGCGATCACCGGCCCGGCCTCGAAACAGAACTGGGTCGCCAGTGCCATCTCTGCATCGGTGGTTTCGCTGAACGCCTGCTTCCAGTGCAGCACGCGCATGACATTGGCGTCAGAGCCGTCCGGGTCTATGTCCCGGTTGCCTTCCGGGTGCCCCGCCACATGCAGGTGCCGGAATCCGGCCTTATCAAACAGACCGGTTTCCAGCAGGCTGATTGAGCTGTCAAACGCCCCGTGCGGCTTGTCCACCCCCCCGGCCAGCAGCAGCGCCTGATCAACGCCCGCCTCGCCCTGATAGCGGGCGATCCAGTCTGCCAGCGTTGCGGCGTCCTTTATGATGCGGGCGGGGAAATGCGGCATGACGGCAAAGCCCTCGCCCGCGATCCGCCGTGCCGTCGCCACCATGTCATCAATCGGCGTGCCTTCGATATGGGCGATGTAAACCCGTGTGCCCGCAGGCAAAAGCGTGCGGAAATCCGCCACCTTTTCCGCCGTGCGCGGCATGACCTCGATCGAATAGCCATCCAGAAACGCCGCAACCTGCGGGTGGACGGGCCGGGCGGACGGCTCCGCGGGTTTCTTCCTGAGATTGAACAAGGCCGTGTTCCTTAGTTGTTGCAGGCTTCAGGCCCAGCCATCATTTGCGATCAGCCGCCTGATGCGGTCCGGGTCGAACTCTCTGTCGAGCCGCGCGGCCTCGGCTTTGGCGATCTCGGCAGGGTCGCCCTCGACCCCGAACGGCGCGGCCTTGCGCCACTCTGCCAGATAGGCGTCGGACTCCTTCGCACCCGCCTTCATTGCCGCGCGGTCTATGGCCTGTTCAAAGCGCTCGGGCAAGGGCATTTTCGCGCCGCGCCGCCCCTTGCCAACAATGACCTGGGCCGGAATGTCCCGCCAATACACAATCGTCACATCGGGCATGGCCAAGTCCTCGGGGGCCGGTTGGGGTCTCGGGGGTGTTCTACGCAAAACCGGTGGGGCGGTTTCGTCGATTTTCGACACTCGGCGCGTGGCGAGCGACGCGCGAAGACGATTCGGTGCGGGGTGCGGGCAGAGGGGGATAAAGACCTCTGCATATTGGCGCGCTGACGGCCATGATCCCGCCCGGTCGCAAGGCCGTTCGCGCCTCTTCCCCGGCTCAGGGTGTCACTCGCCCCGGTTCACCCCGAACAACTCCAGCAGCAGGGTCTCGATTGCGCCGCCGATGCCCCCGGTGCGGTCGGCCCCCACGGTCCTCCCGGCACCGCCGCCGCGCGCCCCGCCCGGTTGCGCCGCCCTGCCAAACACCTGCCCCGGCTCAGGGGCGGCCATCGGCAGGGGGCGCACCCCGGTCCCTTCATGCACCCGGACCATGGTTTCGCGCCAGATGTCCGCGGGCAGCCCCCCGCCCGTGACCCCGCGAAGCGGCGTGTTGTCGTCATATCCCATCCACACCCCGGCCACATAATCAGCGGTAAACCCGATGAACCAGGCATCGCGCGCGGCCTGGGTTGTGCCGGTTTTGCCCGCCGCCTGCCGACCATCGGGCAGGCGCGCCCGCCCGCCGGTGCCGTCCTCGACAACCCGGCTCATCATATATGTCAACTGACGGGCGGCGGCCCCGGAAATCACCCGCTCGCCGATCCCGCCGCCCTGTTTCATCAGCGGCTCCCGATCCCCCTGAAGGCGCAGCTCCACCAACCCGTAAGGCGTTACCGAACTGCCGCCGTTCAGGATGCCCGCATAGGCCCCCGTCATCTCGATCAGCGTTGCCTCTGACGCGCCAAGCGCCAGCGCCGGGCCATCCGCCAGATCACTGCCGATCCCGAAATCCGCCGCCACCGCGCGCACGGCATCGCGCCCCACGGCCTCAGACACCCGCACCGCGGCGGTATTCAGCGACCTGCCGAGCGCCTCGGTCAGCGTCACCGCCCCGCGCACCACCTCATCGCGATAGTTTTCCGGCGTCCACAGGCCGGAACCGGGCACATCAAGCGTCAGCGGAGAGGCATCCACAAGGTCATCCGCCCCATGGCCCAGATCAAGCGCGGCGGCATAGACAAAGGGCTTAAAGGTCGATCCGGTCTGCCTCTGCGCCTGAGTCGCCCGGTTGAACGCCCCGACGGCCCGGGTGTTCCGCCCGCCGACCATCGCCCGCACCGCCCCGTCCGCCGACATCACGACAATCGCCGCCTGCGCCTTTGACCCCTCGCGCACTTTTGTCTCAAACACATGGCGCATCGCGTCCTCGGCGGCGGTCTGGATGCGCTGGTCAAGCGTGGTCCGCAGGATCACATCCTCGGTGGTGTCGCGGGTCAGGAAATCCGGCCCGCGCCCCATCACCCAATCGGCGAAATACCCCCCGGCCCGCGCCGCCGCCGCCTGCGACAGCCCCGCCGGATTGTCCTGCGCCGCCGCAGCCCCGGCAGCACTCAGATAGCCCTGCTCCGCCATCAGCCGCAGCACGGTTGCCGCCCGGTCCTGCGCCCGCCCCAGATCATTCGTCGGTGCATAGCGGCTCGGGGCCACCAGAAGCCCGGCCAGCATCGCCGCCTGCGCCGGGCTGACCGCATTGGCCGACACGCCGAAATACCGTCGGCTGGCGGCCTCGAACCCGCGCGCCCCCGCCCCCAGAAACGCGCGGTTCAGATAGATGGTCAGAATTTCGTCCTTGGTGAATTTCGCCTCCAGCGCCAGCGCATAGACCGCCTCGCGCGCCTTGCGCCACAGCGACCCTTTGCGGCAATCGGCCTCATAGGCGGCCTCGGATGACCACTCCGACGGCACATAAGGCACACCAAGGCAAAGCAGTTTCGCCGTCTGCTGGGTGATTGTGGACCCGCCATGGCCGGACAGCGGCCCGCGCCCCTCTCGCAGGTTGATCACAATCGCCGAGGCAATCCCGCGCGGGCTGATCCCGAAATGCCGGTAAAAGCGCTGGTCCTCGGTGGCGATCACCGCATTCCGCAGATGCGGCGAGACCGTCTCTGCCGTGATCATGCCGCCGAATTGCTCGCCCCGCCAGGCAAACACCGCACCGTGACGGTCGAGCAGCGTAACAGACCCCCGCGCGCGCTGGTCGATCATCTGGCCCAGGGGCGGCAGATTCAGGAACACATAGCCGAACCAGAGTGCCAGAAACAGGCCGAAGACGAACGCCCCCCGCCAGAGCAACCAGCGCACCGGCCGCCAGAGCCGGACCAGCGGCCGGAGAATCAGCCACCCGGCCCACAGCAACAACCGGATGAGCAGATGACGGGCGCGGGGTTTGCGCCTGCGTGCGCTTTTCCTGCGCGGGGCGGGGTTTGTGCGCCCCTGATCCCGTGTGCGCGCCTTTCCTGCGCGGGGCGGGGTTTTTCCGCCGGAACTGCCCGATTTGCCGGAACTGCTCATACCGATCAGCCTGCCCGTTCTCTGCCCTTTTTACGCATCTTACACCGCGGGCCTGCGAATGTGGAGTGCCTTTGAGGAGCCCCGCCGACGGTATGGCAAGGGGGGCGCGCCGCGAAAAACCGGCCTCACCCCCATCCCGACAGGCGCGGATCACGCCCC
>JPPB01000042.1 GCA_001483205.1 alpha proteobacterium 3107 | reverse complement strand
TGGCAAACACGATAGTCATGTCGCCTTGCCGTCCACCCAGTTCGCCACGATCAGACCCGGCACACTGTCGAGCGCCCGCCCGGCGTCCCGGTCGAGGTCGAGTCGCTTTGGCAGCTTGACCTGCGGCACCAGCAGGAAGATCGGAGCGGTGACCTGGTTACGGCCGGTTTTCGAGCGCGAGGCCACCGCCTGACCGCGTTTGTTGATCCGCGCGCGGTCCGCCACCAGCAGGCTCGGACCTCGGCGGCGGTAGACGAAGCGCAAGCGCAGACCGCGCCGTCGCTCCCATTCGCCCGGGGTGATCCGGCGGCCGCGCAGGCCTCGACCTGCTGCTTCGGTGGGGATCGCGAGCCAGAACCCATCTTTCGAGCGGATCAACGGACCAGTGTCGTGCGCGCCGACGATGGCCGGAGCCTTCGACCAAACCAGGGCCGCGGCATTCAGGCTTTCGTCAGCCTTCGGGTAGGTCTGGCTCCGGATCGAGTTGGCGAGCCGTCGGCCGAGCCCCGCGCCGGTGATCTGTCCGCGCCTGCCCGCAAACCGGGGGCTTGTCACCGCACCCATGACCTGCCACCTTGTCAGGCATGACGCTCTCGGTCCCGTTCGACAACAGCTATGCCCGGCTGGGCGAGACCTTCTTTGCCCGCCTTGCCCCGACCCCGGTCAAGGCCCCGAAACTGATCGCCCTCAATGACGCGCTGGCGCGGGAATTGCGGATCAGCCCCGATGCCCTCTGCACACCGGAAGGGATCTCGATGCTGGCAGGCAACAGCGTCCCCGAAGGTGCCGACCCGCTGGCGCAGGCCTATGCCGGTCACCAGTTCGGCAATTTCGTCCCGCAACTGGGCGACGGGCGCGCGCACCTTCTGGGCGAGGTTGTCGATACCACCGGCACCCGGCGCGACATCCAACTCAAAGGCTCGGGCCGCACACCGTTCAGCCGTATGGGTGACGGGCGCGCCTGGCTGGGGCCGGTCCTGCGCGAATACATCGTCTCTGAGGCGATGCACGCGCTTGGCATTCCCACCACCCGCGCCCTGGCCGCGGTTGAAACCGGCGAGACGGTGACCCGCGAAACGCCCCTGCCGGGGGCGGTTCTGACCCGCATCGCCGCAAGCCATATCCGGGTCGGCACCTTTCAGTATTTCGCCGTCCGTGGCCGGACCGATGCGGTGCGCAAGCTGACCGATCATGTCATCGGGCGGCACTACCGGCAGGATGTGCAGGCGGGGGATGCGCTCGGCCTTCTGCGTGCGGTCACCGGGCGGCAGGCCCGTCTGGTGGCGCGATGGATGGGCGCGGGCTTTATTCACGGGGTGATGAATACCGATAATTGCCAGATTGCCGGTGAAACCATTGATTACGGCCCCTGCGCCTTTATCGACGCCTATGATCCGGCGGCGGTGTTCAGCTCGATTGACCTGCATGGCCGCTATGCCTATCAGAATCAGCCTGATATGGCGGTGTGGAATCTGGCGCAGTTCGCCACCAGCCTGCTGCCGCTGATCGACACGGACCAGGACAGGGCCGTTGAGGCGGCGACCGGGGTCATCAACGGGTTTACCCGCGCCTTTCGCGACGAATGGCTGGGGGTGTTTCGTGCCAAGCTGGGGTTGCACCGGGCCGAGGATGCGGATGCGGGGCTGATTACCGGGCTGCTTGATTGCATGGCGCGGGGGCAGGCGGATTTCACCAACACCTTTCGCGGGCTGGCAGAGGGAACGGCGCGGGCGCAGTTTGCGGAGCCGGGCGATTTTGACCAGTGGGTGCGGGAATGGGCGGCGCGCGGTGCCTCTGAACAGGTGTCAGAGGCGGACCGGATTGCGCTCATGCGTCGCCACAATCCGGCTTATATCCCCCGGAACCATCAGGTCGAGCGGGCGATCACGCAGGCCTTGCAGGGGGATTATGGCTGGTTTTTCAGGTTGAGCGAGGCGTGTTCGGCCCCGTTCACAGAGCGGCCGGGATACGAAGACCTGACCTGCCCGCCGAAGCCGGAGGAAGCCGTGCGCCAGACCTTTTGCGGCACCTGAGCGGGGGCGTGTGCCGCGAGCTATTTGGCTTGTCATCAGGTAAATGCAGACGATTCCACTGATCATCTGCATGAATTTCTCTTTGAATTTCTGGAAAATGAAAAAATATTACCACACAATCTTGAAATATTTCCCCGGAAATGCTATGTGAGTTTTTCAAGAAAACAGGAGAATGACATGTCTGAAAAGAGAGAAAAATTCGTCAAACTTGCTGAAGGCCGAACCCAGGCTGCCCTGGAAGCTATTCGCAAGATCGGAAATCTGTCGAACAAGCGCGCGTATAACTATAGCGATCAGGATGCGAAAAAGATCATAAAGGCGTTGCGTGATGCGACCAACGATCTTGAAAGCAAGTTCAATGCGTCCTCGGCTGGTGATTCAGAGAGGTTCAAACTATGAAGGATTGGGCAATGAGCGCTGAGCCGCTGCAAATCGAAGACACGACTTTCGCGATCACGCGCATGATCGAACAAGCGCCCAAGGAAACGCTGGTGCGCGAATTTTTTATGAACGCGCAGGAGAGCGCGGCGCGCGCCCCGGAAGGTCAGCGCAAAGTGCGCATTTACCCCACCCTGATTGACGGTGTGAGGAAGCTGACCTTCTGGAACACAGGCCCCGGTATGGATGCCGATGACCTCAAGAGCGCAATGAACCTGTCTTCGTCCAACAACAAGAAACTGGCCCTTGACGGCAATTTCGGCATCGGGGCGAAGGTTTCCGGGCTGGCCGTGAACCGCGCAGGCATACGCTATCGGTCCTGCAAGGACGAGACGGTTCACGAGGTGGTCATAAGGCATGATGGCAAAACCTACGTGCGCGATATGGTCGTCGATGTCACGGACACGGTTCGGGAAGAAGACATGCATGACACCAGGCATGACTGGACCGAGGCTGTGTTGATGGGGGAAGCCGACGACCACGACACCGTTCAATGGCCGGTCGGGCGTGACAAGAAGGTCGAGCGCAGTTATGTCACGGCTCAAATTTTTCGTAGATTTGCGACGTTTCTTCCCGGCGTCGAGGTTCGGGTAGATGTTGCCATGACCAGAAGTGGCGGCAAAGGGGAAACTGGAAAGGAGCGTCCCTTAAAATTACTGTCCGGTGTCATTCTCATACTGCCAAAGGCCGAAAAGGTGACGTGCCCGAAAACCGGCGTGACAGTGCAGTATATCCATGATCCCAGGTATCAGAGCCAAACGATGAGCGCTCGCAAGAATCCAACCACGCCATCGACGACCTTCTGCGCGCTGGTCCACAAGGGTGAGCGCTATGATTTCAAGACAAAGCAAAGCTGGTCTGTTGCAGCACCGAACTTCGGCATTCCTTTCGGATCAAAAGTGCTGACGGTCGAGATCATCCTTCCCGACGACCACGCTCTGCCGAACCAGTATCGAACCGGTCTGACCAGACCGGGCGACAAATCTGACCTGAGCACTATTGATTACGCGGCGACCGTGCGGGAACTCATGCCCGAATGGGTCAGGGAGGTGATCAGGCAGGCGAGTCCCCGGTCCGACGAAACCCTTGAAGACATCCACGCAGATCTCCAGAAACTTTTCGATGAACTCAAGGTTCCCACGACCGCATTTGCGCCTGACAAGACCTCACCCGACCGGATTGAAAGCGCGGATGAAGGTGCAAGGGATAGCGAAAAAGCTGATGCCGATTCCCCTGATGAAGAGGATGACAGCGACGATTCCGAAAAAAATTCCCCGGATACTGACCATAAGACGCGAAGAGCGAAGGAAAAGCGCGCGAAGAAAGCCGAGAACGGCAAAAGACGTGCAAAAGAAAAGAGGGTGCGCGAACGTCCGCCGGACATTGACATCCTGGACACAGATGAGCAGGTCAAGGCCAAGGAGATCATGGGGCGCGCCGGAGTATACTACAAAAAGCCGCACAGGTTGTTTGTCAACGGCTTGTATTCTGCCGTTTATCGCATGGAGGCAGAACTCCACCATGATTTCGCCGGGCAGGGCGATGATTCGGAGGCGTTGCGCGAAATAATTCTGAAAACTGCCCGGAATTTCGCCGCACTCCGGGTGGGCAAGGCTGTCGTCTATGCCCTCAGCAAACGCCTTGTCGAAGACTGGACAGACGAGGATGTCGACAAGGCAACCACGCCGGAATCTTTGTCCATGGCCGCCGATGATTATCGCCAGAGCATGAACAAGGCGAGAAAGCGGATCAAGGACGAACTGAAGAAAGCTGCTGTCGGATAGGCCCCCGCACACGCCCCCGCTCACACCCACTTTGCCACCGGCGGCAGGCTCATCAGAACCGCGTCAGCATCATGCCCGGTCTCCAGACCGAACTTCGTCCCCCGATCATAGATCAGGTTATATTCGGCATACAGCCCGCGATGGATCAGTTGCGCCTCTTTGTCAGCCTCTGTCCACGGCTGGGTGCGTCGCCGCTCGGCAAGCGGCAGGAAAGCGGGCAGAAAGGCGCGCCCGACATCCCGGATAAAGGCAAAATCGACCTCCCAGTCGCCGGTATTATAATCGTCCACAAAGATGCCGCCGACGCCGCGCGCCCGCCCGCGATGGGGGATGTGGAAATATTCATCGGCCCATGTTTTCAGGCGGGGGTAAAGTTCCGCCCCGTGCCGGTCGCAATGGGCTTTCTGAACACCGTGGAAATGGGCGGTGTCCTCTGTGTATTCGATACAGGGGTTGAGGTCGGCACCGCCACCAAACCACCAGGCGCGCGGGGTCCAGAACATGCGGGTGTTCATATGCACCGCCGGGCAATGCGGGTTCTGCATATGGGCGACCAGGCTGACGCCCGAGGCCCAGAAGCGCGGATCATCGGCCATCCCCGGCACATCCCGCCGCGCCGCCATCGCCGCTTGGGCGCGCGCCCCCAGACGGCCATGGACGGTCGAGACATTGACCCCCACCTTTTCAAACACACGCCCGCCGCGCATGACGCTCATCAGCCCGCCGCCCGCATCGGTATCGTTGTCCGGGTTGTCCGGTTGGCGGCGGGTTTGCGATACGATGAACCGGCCCGCGGGCGCGTCAGAGAACGGGCCTCTGGTGTGAGTATCCTCCAGCGTCTCGAACGCGGTCACGATCCGGTCCCGCAACTGCCGGAACCAGCGGGCCGCGCGCACCTTCTGTTCTGCAAGATCGGCTGTGGATTC
This sequence comes from alpha proteobacterium 3107, assembly GCA_001483205.1. Lineage (GTDB taxonomy): Bacteria > Pseudomonadota > Alphaproteobacteria > Rhodobacterales > Rhodobacteraceae > 3107. The sequence continues at coordinate 121 of JPPB01000042.1, read as the reverse complement.
TGCGCTCATCGGCGGCTCCTTTCAAAGACCTCTGCATAATGGCGCATCGGTGGCAAACCGTCCGCCCGGCGGAACGCCGGGCAGCGCCTGCCTGCCCCCCGGCAGGCGCTCAAAACGTCTC
>JPPB01000041.1 GCA_001483205.1 alpha proteobacterium 3107 | reverse complement strand
GTTCGCGGGCGAAAACATCCGCATTCCGACGGCGAAAGTTCAACTTTTTTGTAGGATGGTTGCAGAAAGTTGGCTTTTGTATTAGTTTACTTTTTGCAAATACACATATCCAACACTGCAATACCGCACCGGATCGGTCCTGTGCGGCATCAGATGGGGAACATGGAGAGCTGAAATGGACAGGAGTGGCAAGCAGAAACTTCATTCTCTTCTGTTTGAGGGAGAGACGAAGTTGGTGAACCTCAAGCTGTTTCCCGGCACTGGTAGGGAACTGACCGCTGATTCGCTGGCTGAAGCGGCAAGCGATGCGTTGCAGGCCGCCGATGAGGCATGGAAATCCGGTATCGACAGCCAACCGCCGGACACGGGTCTGGAGAAGCGCAGGCTGGAGGCTTGATATACAGAATCATTGCCGATATGTTAAAGAGGCCCGGTATCTGCCGGGCCTCTGCATATTCTGGAGCACAAAATGCTGGCCGAACTGATTGAGAAATTCGCGGACAGGAGCGAGTTGCCTGTTGATGTGGGTGAAATTGTTGAAGCGATCAAGGCAATGGGCATTCAGGACGAGATATTCATATCTGGGCAGGATATTGACCCCGCCAAGATCAGGGGCGCGTTTTGTCAGTTTACTTACCACAAGGTTCTCTATGGGGAGCCGATTCTTGTAACTCATGTTGTCTACTCGCAAAATGTCCCTTTGGAGTGGCAGCGGGTGATATGCGCAAAGGAACTCGTGCATATTTTTGATTCGGTCGCCGCAAAGACCAAAACCGAAGATGAGATAGGCCCGTTGCTCGACAAACTTGTGGGGCCATTTTCAAGTGAGGGTTACGGGTTTGCCGACTTTCAGGCCGCCAGTGACCTCCTCGCGCTCTATCAATCCCTGCCGCTGCTGTTTCCGAAAACCGCTCTGGTCAAGGCGAAAGCCGCAATGGATTGTGGAAGCCTGTCGGCAGCAGACATCGCGAAGCGCGCTTGTATGCCAGTCGAATTTGTTGGTCTGATGCTCAGCGACCGCTGGCAGGAAATCAACGGCTTGCTGACCAGGCTGTAACCCCCTCAACCTTTCTGACGAACACCTGCGAACAGGGCCAAAAGCGGGCCGCAGGGATGACGTAACGTCCGCCTGCCCCGGTGCGGCCTTATGTCGCTTGACGTGTCCCTGTCAACACATGATTAACTTCTGATTGCGATGCTCGCCCCAGGTATCGGAATCGGAGGTTTTGTCATGTATAATATGCGGTTGGCGTTGGCCGTGGTGGTTTCCCTGTTCGGCGCATCCGTCGCCGGTGCCGGTGCTGGCAGTTCTGACGGTGCCAGCGGTCTGCCCGCACCGGAAGGCCCGGTCATCCTGACGGTTTCCGGCGGGATCGGGATCGGCAACGGAAACGCGAATGACGCAGGCGTCGCGACATTTGACCGCTCAATGCTCGAAAACCTCGACTGGCGCGAAATCGAAACCCATACGTCCTTCACCACCGGGCCGCAGAGATTCGCCGGGCCAACCCTTGCATCCTTGCTCGACGCAGTGGCGGCAGAGGGCGAAACCATGATTGCCACCGCGATCAACGGTTATTTCGTCGAAATCCCCGTCGCCCATGCCGCCGAGCACGACGTGCTGCTGGCGCTCGACATGAACGGACGCCCGATGCGGGTGCGCGACAAGGGGCCGATCTGGGTCGTCTATCCGTTGTCAGAACAGGAAATCCTCGAAAAACCGTTCGATACGGAAATGATCTGGCAGCTCAGCCGTATCGAGGTTCAGAGCTAACCCGGTGCCGAAATGGCCCGCATTGTCAGGCAGGTTGGCCAGAACGCTGCTGGCTGTGGTGGCCTTTGGTGTTCTGGTCACCAGCCTGATGAGTATGCGCGCCGAGGTGATCGAGGAAGAGAAGGAACTGGCCTTCAACCTGACCGGCCTGTCGTGGAAAATCAGCGAAACCATCTTTGAGATCAAACGGCTTGAACTGATCCTTCAGGACTATGAGGCCGGGCTGGCGGTCCGGGATGACCTGATCCTTCAGGCAGAATTGCTCTGGAGCAGGGTCGGGGTGCTGGAAGGAAGTGAACTCAGGATCGACGCCAGCATCCTGCGGGCCATCGACACTCTGTCGGGGCTGCTGACCGCGTGGGAGCACGCCATTTATGACGCGCCGGATTTCGCCCCGGCACAGGCGGCGGAATTGCGCGCGGAAGTGGCTGCACGGGCGGCGGAGATCAGGTCGCTGTGGATCAGGGAATTTCTGGTTGATCGGGAAGCGATGTTGCGGGCTGCTGCGCTCTCGGGCGGGGCGCGCTATGAAATGCTGGCGATTCTCAGCGTTGCCAGCCTGATCCTTTACATGAGCGTTGAGTTGCTGATGGCGGGCCGGGCGCAGGCACGGGAACGGCACCTGCGCACTGCGGCAATGGCGGCGAGCGAGGCCAAGAGCGCCTTTCTTGCCAATGTCAGCCATGAAATCCGCACCCCCCTGAACGGGGTTCTGGGGATGGCGCAGGAACTGTCCGCCACGCCCCTGTCGCAGGAACAGGCCGGGCTGGTCGATGTGATGGTCGGGGCCGGGCAGCTTCTGGTCTCGACGATAGATGATGTGCTGGACATCTCGAAGGTCGAATCCGGCCATCTGGAGCTTGAAGAGGTTGCCTTTGATCCCCGCAGGCGGATCGAGCACTGTGTCGCCCTGCATCAGTCCAAAGCGCGGGAAAAAGGCGTTCACCTGTCCTTGCAGGTTGGCGCGGACCTGCCCGGCGCGGTGAGCGGAGACCCGATGCGCCTGTCCCAGGTTCTGAACAATCTGGTGTCAAACGCGCTGAAATTCACCGATGCGGGGGGCGTTCGGGTGGTGGTGGCCGCCGCGCCGCCGGGTGAGGGCGGTCAGGCGCTGTCGATGAGCGTCAGCGATACGGGGATAGGCATTGCGCCCGAGACGCAGGCGCGTATTTTTGAGCCGTTCACCCAAGCGGATGCAGGCACGGCGCGCCGGGCGGGCGGCACCGGTCTGGGCCTGACGATCTCGCGCGCCATCTGTCGGCAGATGGGGGGCGATCTGACGGTGCAGAGCCGTCCGGGTGAGGGCAGCACCTTTGTGGCGCGTGTGGTGCTGAAGGCGGCGGATGGCGGGGCGGAAACGGACATTCTGCCCGGCGAGGGGGCGCATGATTATGCGCCGTCCCTGTCTGTCCCGCGTCCGGTTGTGGTTGCCCCTGACGCGGGTGGCGATGGCGGCGGCGATGCGGTTGTGAACCCGGCCCCTGATACCGGGGCAGGCGCGCCGGAAGTGGCTGTCGCCCGGCTGCTGCTGGTTGATGACAGCCGGACCAATCGTCTGGTCATGCAGCGATTTTTGCGCGGTCGGGCCGGGCAGGTGGTCGAGGCTGTCAACGGGGCCGAGGCGGTGGACGCGGCGCTTAAGGAGCGGTTTGACCTGATCCTGATGGACATCCAGATGCCGGAAATGGACGGGATTGAGGCCACCCGCCGCATCCGCGCCCATGAGCGCGAAACCGGGCAGGCGGCCACCCTGATCGTCGCGGTGACGGCGAATGTGATGACGCATCAGGTTAAGGAATACCGCGCTAACGGGATTGATCGGGTCATATCAAAGCCGGTCAGAAAGGCCGAGATACTGGCGTTGTTGTCGGATATGCAGAGCCTTCGGGCCGCCTGAGCGTTACGCTATATGTCAGCAATGCTGCCCTTATCCGCGGATAAGCCTCACCCTTACCCGCGGATAAGGCATGGCCCGGTCTTGCGACCGGGCGGGAGCAGGGCCGGGGCTTGGACTCAAAATTCGGGTGTTATGCTATATGTCAGCAATGCTGACCTTATCCGCGGATAAGCGGCGACCTTACCCGCGGATAAGGTGCGGCCCGATTTGCCGGGTTATGAACAGCCCGAAAACCCGCGCCCGGCCCGCAAAGGCAGGCGTCTGCCCGGCCCGGCCAATATGTCAGCGATGCTGCCCTTATCCGCGGATAAGCCTCACACTTACCCGCGGGTAAGGCATGGCCCGATTTGCAGAGGTCTTAAGAGGGGCGCGCGCTGCCCGACTCAACCCTGACGGGCCTTGAACCGGCGTTGCGTCTTGTTGACAACATAGACGCGACCCTTGCGGCGCACGACGCGGCAATCGCGGTGGCGGCTCTTGAGCGAGCGGAGAGAGTTGCGAACCTTCATGGCCATTTCCTCATGTCGCAGCGTGTGCGCGCTTTGTCGTTTCGCGGCGGCCAGCCCCTGCCGGGATGGTGGGCGGTACTGGGATCGAACCAGTGACCCCTACGATGTCAACGTAGTGCTCTACCGCTGAGCTAACCGCCCGCATCACCAACCTGTCCGTCGCCCCTGAACAAAAGGGACGCGGGCTGTGGCGTCGCGTCTTCCGGGCGGTCTATAAAAGGTTCGCCCCAGGGGATCAAGGGCTTTCGGCGCATCCGAAAAACCGTTTATAACCGAAAGCTGAGAGGAGCCACCATGCCGAAAGCGCCTTATGAGCTGTCGATGCCCGACGCCCGCACCACCAGCGTGATCTTTGCCTCGCCGCACAGCGGGCGGGTCTATCCGCGGGCGTTTCTGCGCGCCTCGGTGCTGGATGAGCGGACGATTCGCTCTTCAGAGGACATGTATGTGGACCGGTTATTTGCCGATGCGCCTGCGTTCGGTGCGCCCTTGCTGGCCGCCACCGCCCCGCGCGCCTATATCGACCTCAACCGGGGCGCGGATGAGCTTGACCCGGCGGTGGTCAAAGGCACGCCCAACCCCGGGCGCAATCCGCGCGTGGCCTCCGGCCTTGGGGTGATTCCGCGTGTGGTGGCCAGTGGCCGGGCGATCTATCGCGGCCATGTGTCCCGCGCCGAGGCCGAAGAGCGCATCGCCCGTTTCTGGCGGCCCTATCACGACAGGCTCGGGCGGCTGATGGCAGAGAGCCACCGGCGCTTTGGCCAGGCGATTCTGATCGATTGTCACTCTATGCCGCACGAGGCGGCCTGCGGCATCCGCCCGCGCGGGGCTGCCGTGCCGGATGTGGTGCTGGGGGATCGTTTCGGCGTCTCTGCCGCCGGTGCGGTGGTTGACCGGATTGAGGCCGCGTTTCGGGGCGCGGGGCTGAATGTGGTGCGCAATGCGCCGTTTGCCGGGGCCTATATCGTCGGGCGATACGGGTGTCCGTCAGCGGGCCGCCATGCGGTGCAGGTAGAGATTGACCGGTCGCTTTATATGGATGAGGCGCGGTTTCGCCCCAACCGGAATTTTGCCGCGTTCCGGCGGCTGATCTCGGGCATTGCCTGTGAGCTGGCGGCGATCGGGCGGCCAGAGTTGCGGCTGGCGGCGGAATGACCGGCGGGCGCGGCCCTTATCTCTTTCCCGGA
>JPPB01000040.1 GCA_001483205.1 alpha proteobacterium 3107 | reverse complement strand
CGACGCACAAACTCTAAGTCCCGACACGCAAACTGAAAGCCGCGACGCTGACCGAGCGCGCCAGCCGCCGTGACCCGCCTGTGCGATCTCTACGCCACCGCAACCGGCTTTCTGCGCGACGCCTTTTCGACCGCCCTTTCGACCGCGGCCACCGCCCCCTGCCCTGCCGCACGATACCGCGCCTTTTACCCCGAAATCCGCATCCACACGCTCAGCCATGCGCAGATGGACAGCCGCCTTGCCTACGGGCATGTCGCGCAACCGGGCGCGTATGCCACCACCATCACCCGGCCCGATCTGTTCCGAAACTATCTGGAACAGCAGATTGGCCTGCTCATCGCCAACCATGATGCGCCGGTGATCATCGGGGCGTCGGAAACCCCGATCCCGGTGCATTTCGCGCTCGCCCATGATCAAAGCGCCTCTGCCCCCTCGCCCGGCGGCCTGCAATTCCCGCTGCGGGACGTGTTCGATGTGCCTGACCTGTCAACCACCAATGACAACATCGTCAACGGGATGGCGGCGGCACACCCGGACGGCACCCGCCCGCTGGCCCCGTTCACGGCGCAACGCATCGACTATTCGCTGGCGCGCCTTGCCCATTACACGGCGACCGATCCCGCCCATTTCCAGAACCATGTGCTGTTTACCAACTATCAGTTTTATGTCACCGAGTTTGAAGCCTATGCGCGCCGGGCGCTGGCCGATCCCGAAAGCGGTTATTCGGCCTTTGTTTCCGTCGGCAATGCCGGGATCACGGAACCGGATGCGCCCCTGAACCCGCCCGACAGGTTGCCGCAGATGCCCGCCTATCACCTCAAGCGGGCAGACGGCAACGGCATCACGCTGGTCAATATCGGCGTCGGGCCGTCAAACGCCAAGACAGCAACCGACCACATTGCCGTGCTCAGGCCGCACGCCTGGCTGATGGTCGGCCATTGCGCGGGGCTGAGAAACTCGCAGAGCCTTGGCGATTTCGTGCTCGCCCATGCTTATCTGCGCGAGGACAATGTGCTTGATAATGATTTGCCGGTGTGGGTGCCGGTGCCGCCGCTGGCCGAAATCCAGATTGCGCTGGAGAGCGCGGTGGCAAAGGTGACAGAGCTTGACGGGTATGAGCTGAAACGGATCATGCGGACGGGCACGGTGGCCAGTATGGACAACCGCAACTGGGAGCTCAGGGATCAGTCCGGCCCGGTGCAGCGCCTGTCGCAATCCCGCGCGATTGCGCTTGATATGGAAAGCGCGACGATTGCCGCGAACGGGTTCCGGTTCCGGGTGCCTTACGGGACGCTTTTATGCGTTTCGGACAAGCCCCTGCATGGCGAGCTGAAACTGCCCGGCATGGCCTCGGATTTTTATACCGCGCAGGTTGCCCGTCACCTGCTGATCGGGATTCAGGCGATGGAAACCCTGCGGGACATGCCTCTGGAGTGTATCCATTCGCGCAAACTGCGGAGTTTCGAGGAAACCGCGTTTCTGTAGGGGCGGGGGTGCCGCCTGCCGGAGTTATTGCACACCCGCCGCCCGCGCGCTTTCCCGCCGCCTCAGTTCAACAGCGGCATCGGGTCGATCACGTCAAACCCCCGGCGGGTTTCAAACCGGATGAAAGACGGGCTGCCGTCACGCACCTCGGCGATCTTATCCCCCCGGCTGACGGCCTGCCCCCTTTCAACCACGATGTTGTCGATATTGGCATAGACGGTCAGCAGGTTGCCCTCGTGCCGGATCACCAGCACCGGCACGTTTTCCGTATCCCGGGTGATTGCGGCGACCGTGCCGTCACCGGCGGCCCGGACCTCTGTCCCGGCAGGCGCGGCGATGTCGATCCCCGCATTGCCGCCTGCCTCATAAGGGCGGATGATGTCGCCGCCGGACAGAGGAAAGAGCAATTCGGAGCGGCTGGCGGCGCTTCTCTGTTCCGACAGGCCGGGGGACGGGGGCGGGTCCGGCCGGGCGACCGGGGTGGCGGTATCGTCCTCGGGCAGAGGGGTCGAGGCACTGGGGGGTTCCGGGGTTGGTGTGCCTGCGCCGGGGCGGGAGGTGCTTTGTTCGCTTTCCGTTACCGCCCGCCGGTCGTCCGGGGCAACGGGGATCAGCAGCACCTGGCCCTCGCGCACGGCCCGGTCCTGGCCAAGGCCGTTCCACCCGGCCAGCGCGTCAACCGTGACACCATACAGCCGGGCGACGGAATATGCGGTCTCGCCGCGCTCCACCCTGTGGCGCAGGGGGTCATCGCTGCCCGTCTGTGGCGCGGCGTCCGGGGCAACCCGGCTCAGCGCATCCCCGGCGATGGTCTCTACGTCGATCTCGCCCGGCGCGCGGATCGGCCCGGTGGTGATGGCATCTGTCGCGGGCGCAAGCTCTGCAACCCGGTCGGGCAGGATGATGACCTCGCCGTCGCGCAGCGGCGCGTCAGGCGAAATGGCGTTGTATTGCGACAGGCGGGCCGGATCGGCCCCGACACGGGCGGCCACATCGGCCAGCGTGTCGCCGTGCCGGGCGATGGCCACCTGATAGCCGGTGTAAGAGATGACGCCGCGATCATCCGGCTGCGGGCGCGGGGCGTGTTCCTGCCGGACGGCATCGGAGGTGTCGAAAGCGTCGCCGAACCTGTCCCTGAGGTCGAGGTCAAACCCGCCGCAGGCGGTAAGCGCGATCAGGCTGGCCCCGGCGAGGGGCGCACGGAAGGGCGGGCGGGAAAAGAGCGGCATTGGTCGTATCCTTGCGGGGCGCGCGCGCGGGGCGGGCCGGGTCCGGCGGAGTTTGGCAACATATTAAGGGCGCGTTCCGCGCAGGTCCACGGATTATTGCAGCACCGGGCGGAATGGGGCTGATGGCAAAGGCGTCTCGCATATCAGCGCGGCAAGGGCATCTCTCCGAAATCAGGGGCGCAAGCAGTCCGGCAGGCAGCGCCCCCCCCCGCTCACGCCGCCCGGCCCCGCTCTCGCCACAAGGTGAACAGCCCCGCGCCGACAATGATCGCCGCGCCCAGCACCACATGCCCGCCAAGCCGCTCTCCGAACACCAGAATCCCCAGCACCGCCCCCCAGACCAGTTGCAGATAGGCAAAGGGCTGCACCGCCCCGGCCTCGGCCACCTCATAGCACTTTATCAACAGCTCGTGCCCGAAGGCCCCGCTCAGGCACAGCACCGCCATCAGGCCGTAATCGGGCCGGCTCATCGGCTCCCAATACCAGGCACCGACAACCGTCATCCCGATGGCCCCAATCACCCCGGTCCAGAAAAAGCTGACGGTGGCGCTGTCCTGTCGTGCCGCCAGCCGGGTCAGCAACCCGTAGAGCGCAAACATCCCCGCCGAGGCCAGCGGAATCAGCGCATAAGGCGAAAACACCGCAAACCCGGGTCTGAGGATGATCAGAATGCCCAGAAACCCGGCGACAATCGCCAGCCAGCGCCGCCAGCCCACGGCCTCGCCCAGCACCGGGCCGGACAGGGCGGCGATCAGCAGCGGGTAACTGATGAAAACCGCATGGGTTTCGATCAGCCCCAGATAGGTAAAGGCCAGCACCGTCATGCAGATTTGCGCCGCCAGCAGCAGGCCCCGCACAATTTGCAGGACCGGCTGGCATGTCCTTGCCGCCGCCCGCACACCCCCCGATTTGCGGGCAGACAGGGCAATGACGAAAGCGGCAAAGAACCAGTAACGGATCATCACGATCAGCAGCACGTTATAGGTTTCGGCGAGATGGCGCGACAGCGCATCCTGCACGCCGAAGATAAATGTCGTCAGCACCATCAGCCAGATGCCGAGCCGGGTGTCAGAGCGGCTCATCCGCCCGCCCCCAGAACCGCGGTCGTCATGTGGCGTTTGCCCCCGAAACCGGGCCGCCGGGCAACGGTGAACCCGGCCCCGGCCAGGGCGCGGCGCACGGAACCGGCGGCGGTGTAGGTGGCGCAGGTTCCGCCGGGGCGGGTATGGCGGGCAACGGCGCGCATCAGGTCTTCGCCCCAAAGCTCCGGGTTCTTCGCCGGGGCAAAGCCGTCCAGAAACCAGGCATCCGCCCGGCCCGCCCAATGCGGGAGTGTCGCGCGCGCATCGCCGATGATGATCTCGGCCCGCAGGTCTGCGGTTTCGATCCGGCGCGCCCCGGTTTGCCACTCTGCGATCACCGGCGGCGCGAGGGCCGCCACCTCGGGAAAGGCGGACAGCGCGCGGGCCATGTCCCCGGCAGGCATCGGGCTGGCCTCGAAAGAGGTGAACCGCAGGGGGCCGGAGATGCCCGCCCGCCGCCAGGCCAACAGCGCGGCCAGCATGTTCAGCCCGGTGCCGAACCCCAGTTCGGCAATGTGAAAGCCGGGGGCAAACCGGCCCGGCAGCCCGTTTCCGGCCAGAAACACATGGCGGGTCTCGGCCAGACCGTCGCGGGTCGAGAAATAGGGATCATCAAAGCGGCGAGAGACGGGAACCCGCCCGTCGCGCCACTCGATCCCTGCCTGCCGGTTCCCGCCCATGGGGTGCCTCGGAATGCCCGTTCAATGTATCGGGGTTTAGCAGGGCGTGGTGGATTGGCAATGGCGGATGTTGTGGCCGCTGGTGCGCCAATATGCAGAAGTCTCAAAAAGCAGGCGCACATCGCCCCGTTTCGCCCCTTGCCCGCCAGCCCCTGCCCGTGGGATACCCCGGCCCCGACACACCAAGGCACAACAGGGACCGGCGCATTGGCAATCGCGGATGTCACCATCATGGGGGCGGGCATATTCGGCCTGTCCGTCGCCTGGGTCTGTCTCGGGCGCGGCGCGCGGGTGCGGGTGATCGACCCGGACGGGATCGGCGCGGGCGCAAGCGGCGGCGTTCTCGGGGCGCTCGCCCCCCACACCCCCGACACCTGGACCGACACCAAACAGCTCCAGTTCGAGGGGCTGATCGCGGCGGGGGCGTTCTGGTCCGGGGTGGATGCGGCATCAGGCCACCGGTCGGGATACGGGCGGATCGGGCGGTTGCAGCCAATCGCGGATGCGCGCGGCCTTGCGCTGGCCCGGACGCGGGCAGAGCAGGCAAAAACACTCTGGCGGGGGTTGGCGGACTGGTCGGTCATCCCGGCAGGCGAGGCCGGAGACTGGGCCCCCCGTTCCGCCACCGGCTGGCTGATCCGCGACACGCTGAGCGCACGGATATGCCCGCGCCGGGCCTGCACCAGCCTTGCCGCTGCGATCCGGGCGGGGGGCGGAGAGATCACCCGCGATGGCGAGCGGCAGGGGCGGGTCATCCGGGCCACCGGCTATCAGGGGTTGCAGGAGACCACGGACCGGGCGGGCAGGCCGCTCGGGGCCGGGGTGAAGGGGCAGGCGGCGCTTCTGCGGCTTGATGCGCAGGGGGTGCCGCAGGTTTTTGCCGGTGGCCTGCATGTGGTGCCCCATGCGGACGGGACCGTGGCGGTCGGAT
>JPPB01000039.1 GCA_001483205.1 alpha proteobacterium 3107 | reverse complement strand
CACGGGCCGCAGACCTGTTGTCAAACGCCGCATTCCCGGTGATTCTGAACGGCGCGGGCGTGGTTCTGGGCGGGGCCATCGGGGCCTCTCAGGCACTGGCCGAACGGCTTGATGCGCCGGTCTGCTGCGGCTATCAGCATAATGACGCCTTTCCCGGCTCTCACCCGCTGTTTGCCGGGCCGCTCGGCTACAACGGCTCCAAGGCGGCGATGCAACTGATCGCACAGGCCGATGTGGTGCTGGCGCTCGGCACCCGGCTGAACCCGTTTTCCACCCTGCCCGGTTACGGGATCGACTACTGGCCCCGTGACGCAAAGATCATTCAGGTGGACATCAACCCTGACCGGATCGGGCTGACCAAGACCATTGACGTGGCGATTGTCGGCGATGCCCGCAAAGCCGCCGAGAGCCTGCTCACACACCTGTCTGACAGCGCGGGCGACAAGGGCCGCGAGGCACGCCGGGCGACCATCGCGCGCACCAAATCCGCCTGGGCGCAGGAACTGACCTCGATGGATCACGAAGACGACGATCCGGGCACCACCTGGAACGAACGCGCCCGCGCCGCAAAACCGGACTGGCTGTCCCCGCGCAAGGCGTGGCGGGCCATTCAGGCCGCACTGCCGAAAGAGGCGATCATTTCTTCGGACATCGGCAATAACTGCGCCATCGGTAACGCCTATCCGACCTTTGAGGCGGGTCGCAAATACCTTGCCCCCGGCCTGTTCGGCCCCTGCGGGTATGGTCTGCCCGCAATCGTCGGTGCCAAGATTGCCTGCCCGGACACGCCGGTGGTTGGTTTTGCCGGGGACGGGGCCTTCGGTATCGCCGTGACCGAGCTAACCGCGATTGGCCGCCCGGAATGGCCAGCCATCACCCAGATCGTCTTTCGCAACTACCAGTGGGGCGCGGAAAAGCGCAATTCGACCCTGTGGTATAACGACAATTTCGTCGGCACCGAGCTCGACAATCAGGTGTCCTATGCCGGTATCGCACGGTCCTGCGGCTTGCAGGGGGTTGTCGCCCGCACCATGGACGAGCTGACCGATGCGCTTTCGCAGGCGATCCGCGACCAGATGGAAAACGGCGTCACCACTCTGATCGAGGCGCTGATCAACCAGGAGCTGGGCGAACCGTTCCGGCGCGACGCGATGAAGACGCCGGTCGAGGTGGCCGGTATCAGCGCCGCCGACATGCGCCCGCAGAGTGCCGCCTGAAGGCGAACGGGCCAGAGGGGGGCGGGGACGGAATGACCGGGATGACCCAAGCGCCATCGACCCTGTTGTTGTCTGACCCGCCGCCGCGCCCTGCCGTCATTGCGCTCAGCGAGGGCCATGACCCCCGCGTGGTGGCGGGCGCGCTGGCGGCGCAAAAGGCGGGCATCGCCCATGTGGGGCTGGTCGGGCCGGGGGACGCGGTGCGGGCGGCGTTGCGTGATCAGGGCGGGCGCGAAGGCGAGGACGAGGGCGTCACGGTCCACGACCCTGCCGCGTCGCCGCATCTTGAGGCATTCGCGCAAGCCTTCCACACTCTGCGCCGCCACAAGGGGGTGGACGAGGCCGCCGCCCGTGCTGCGGTCAGAACCCCGCTGATCTATGCCGCAATGCTGGTGCGAGAGGGCCACGCCGACGGCACCCTTGGCGGGGCGGTCGCCACCACTGCGGATGTGGTGCGCACCGCCATTCAGGTCATCGGCATGGCCCCGGATGCGGGTATGGTCTCTTCCTGTTCCCTGCTGTTGCCGCCACAGGGGGCCGGGGGCGACGCCCGCGCCATGATCTACGCCGATTGCGGTCTGGTGATCGAGCCTTCCGCCGCCGATCTGGTGACCATCGCTGCCGCCGCCGCACAGTCCTGCCGGGCATTGCTGCGCCTGGAGCCGCGCATCGCCATGCTGTCCTTCTCGACCAAAGGCAGCGCACAGCATTCGTTTGCCGAAAAATCCGCACAGGCGGCGGCAATGCTGAAAGAAAGGCACCCTGATCTGCATGTGGACGGAGAGCTTCAGTTCGACGCCGCCTTCGCCCCCGACATTGCGGCGCGAAAATCACCCGATTCGACTGTGGCGGGATGCGCGAATGTGATGGTCTTCCCCGACCTCGGTGCCGCCAATATCGGCTATAAGATCACCGAGCGTTTGGGTGGGTATAGCGCCATCGGTCCCGTCCTTCAGGGCCTGCGCCGCCCCGCCAACGACCTTTCACGCGGTTGCGCGGCCCGCGATGTCACGGAAATGATTGCCGTCACCGCCCTTCAGGCGTTAGAAAAGAGTTAACCGGTGGTCGGCATGTCGCGCCACGGATGACCTCAGAGATGGCAGGAAGGCCAGATGAGTTTTCAGCAGCCCCGGATCGACACCTCGCCCAAGGTCTCTGACGAGATCCGCCGGACCACCTGCTATATGTGCGCCTGTCGCTGTGGCATCAACGTTCACATGAAGGACGGCAAGGTCGCTTATATCGAGGGCAACCGCGATCACCCGGTCAACAAGGGTGTGCTCTGCGCCAAGGGGTCCGCCGGGATCATGCAGGTCAACGCCCCGTCACGGCTGCGCGCCCCGTTGCGTCGTGTGGGACCGCGCGGATCGGGCGAATTTCAGGAAATCAGTTGGGATGACGCCCTGTCGATTGCCTGCGGCTGGCTGGAAAACATCCGCCACGATGCACCGGAAAAGCTCGCCTTCTTTACCGGGCGCGATCAGTCGCAGAGCTTCACCAGCTTTTGGGCGCAGAGTTTCGGCACCCCCAACTATGCGGCCCATGGGGGGTTCTGCTCGGTCAACATGGCCACCGGCGGCATCTACACCATGGGCGGCGCGTTCTGGGAGTTTGGTCAGCCCGATTGGGAGCACACGCGGCTGTTCCTGCTGTTCGGCGTGGCAGAGGACCACGATTCAAACCCGATCAAGATGGGAATCGGCAGGATCAAGGCCCGCGGTGCGCGGGTGATCGGAATAAACCCGATCCGGTCCGGCTATAACGCGGTTGCCGATGAGTGGGTCGGCATCACGCCGGGCACCGATGGCCTGTTCATCCTGTCCCTGATCCATTGCCTGATCAGGGCGGGCCGGATCGACCTTGACTACCTCAGCCGCTATACCAACGCGCCGGTGCTGCTTGATAGTGCAACCGGGCTGTTCCTGCGCGACGAAAACGGCAAGCCGCTGGTTATCGACCGGCGGAGCGGGCGGCTCTTGGCGTTCGACGCCCCCGGCATCTATCCCGATCTTGCCGCCACCCATGACGGCCACCGCACCGTCTTTCAGCACATGGCAGAGCGTTACCTGAGCGACGACCATGCGCCCGAGGCAGTGGCCGAACGATGCGGCATACCTGCGGGCCGCATCCGCGCCATTGCCGCCGAGCTGGCCCGCGTCGCCTTTGACGAAGCCTTTGAGATCGACCGGGAATGGACCGATTTTCGCGGCGAGACCCATAAGAAGATGACAGGCCGCCCGGTTTCCATGCACGCCATGCGCGGCATATCCGCCCATGCCAACGGGTTTCAGACCTGCCGCGCGCTGCATGTGCTGCAAATCCTGCTTGGCACGGTCGAGGTTCCGGGCGGGTTCCGTTTCAAACCGCCCTACCCCAAACCGGCAGAGGCGCACCCCACCCCCCATTGCAACGCACAACCGGACTGTCCGCTTGACGGCCCGCATCTGGGTTTCGTCCACGGCCCGGAGCATCTGGCGCTGAAGGCCGACGGCAGCCCGGCCCGGATTGACAAGGCGTTTACCTGGGAAAACCCGATGTCGGCCCATGGCCTGATGCACATGGTCATCTCGAATGCCCATGCGGGCGACCCCTACCGGATTGACACGCTGTTCATGTATATGGCCAACATGTCGTGGAATTCGAGCATGAACACCCGCGGCGTGATCGACATGCTGACCGACACCGACGCGAACGGCGATTATGTGATCCCGCATATCATCTATTCGGATGCCTACAGTTCCGAGATGGTCGCCTATGCCGATCTGATCCTGCCCGACACCACCTATCTGGAGCGCCACGACTGTATCAGCCTGCTCGACCGCCCGATCTGCGAGGCCGATGCCGCCGCCGACGCAATCCGCTGGCCGGTTATTGAACCCGACCGCGACGTGCGCGGCTTTCAGACCGTGCTGATCCAACTGGCCAACCGGATGAAACTGCCGGGTTTTACCCGCGAAGACCGCAGCCCCAAATGGCAGGATTACGCCGATTACATCGTCAACCATGAGCGCAAGCCCGGTATCGGCCCGCTGGCCGGGTTTCGCGGCAATGGTGATCGGCGCGGGCGCGGCCCGGTCAATCCGGACCAGTTGAACCGCTATATCGAGAATGGCGGCTTTTTTGTTGAGCATGTCCCCGACGGGGCTGAATACTACAAGCCGTGGAACATGGGGTATCAGGACTGGGCGGTGTCGATGGGGTTCTATGACGCGCCGCAGCCCTATCTGTTTCAGCTATATCTGGAACCAATGCGCAAGTTTCAGCGTGCCGCCGAGGGCCATGGGGAACGCCAGCCCCCCGATCACCTGCGCGCGCGGATCAGGCGCATGATGGACCCGCTGCCGGTCTGGTATCCGCCGGGCGGGGATGAGGACGGCGACGAGCAGGCGTTTCCGGTCCACGCGCTGACTCAGCGCCCGATGGCGATGTATCATAGCTGGGGGTCGCAAAACGCCTGGCTGCGTCAGATACACGGGCGCAACCCGCTCTATGTGCCGACAAAGCTGTGGGAACAGCACGGGTTTCAGGAGGGCGACTGGGCGCGCGTCACCTCTGCCCACGGGTCAATCACCGTGCCCGTCGCCCATCACGGCGGTCTCAATGAAAACACCGTCTGGACGTGGAACGCCATCGGCAAGCGCAAGGGTGCATGGGCGCTCTCTGACGATGCGCCCGAGGCAACCCGGGGGTTTCTGCTCAATCACCTGATCCACGAATTGTTGCCACCGAGGGGGGACGGCCTGCGCTGGAGCAACTCTGACCCGATCACCGGACAGGCGGCATGGTTCGATTTGCGGGTGAAGATCGAAAGGGTTGCCGCCGCCGGTGCCACCGCCGAATCTGCCCCGGTGTTTGGGCCGATCCGGTCGCCGGTTGGCCGGGGCCACGGAGACCTTGCATGGAAGGTGGGGACATGATGCGCGAACATCCTGAAGGGCGGCGTCTGGCCCGCATGGGGGGGCGCGCCGTCCACCCCATCGAAGGGTGGGACGGCGCGCCCCGGCGTTCCGCCGGGCGGAGTCAGGGCCGGAAGCTGGACTCAAAATCCGGGCGTCAGGCCATATCGCCTGACCGCATGAAAGTGGGTGCGGCATCCAATCTTGATCCTGTCAGGGCGAAAGTGGCAGGGGCTTTGCCGGGACAGAGGCGCGACCCGTCCGAAGGGCAGCGCCCGGCCCGGCGGGTGCAAAGCGCCCGCCGTGGGGCGGGGCGGGCGCTGCCCGG
>JPPB01000038.1 GCA_001483205.1 alpha proteobacterium 3107 | reverse complement strand
TCGCCCCCCCGGACCTCCAGCAAATCCGACGCGCCGTGATTGAGGATCGCCCCGACCCGGCCCAGAGGCCTGCCCCCGGTATCCACAACCTCCATCCCGATCAGGTCGTCGTGATAGAACTCATCCTCCGGCAGGTCCGGCAACCGGGCGCGGTCAGTATAGAGTTTCGTGCCGCGCAGGGCGTCGGCCTGTTCCCTGCTCGTCACCCCCGAGAGCCGCGCGACAAGGCCTTTGCCGGTGGTGCCGGTCAGGGTGACGGATGTGCTGAGCCCGCCATCGCCGGACACCAGAGGCCCGTATCGCGCAATCGCCTCGGGTTCGGCGCAGAAACTTTTCAGCCGCACCTCGCCCCGGACGCCGAACGCCCCGGCAATCACCCCGACACACAGCTTTTCCTTTTCCGTCATGCGCATTCTCCGGCGGCGGTGCGGTGGCAGAGACGCCCGCCTGTGGCTGTTTCCCGCCAGATGTAGCGCAGAGTCGCCGCCGATGCGAGGGGGGGCGGGGAAATCCGGCCGGGAAAGGGGGGCGAGGCCCGGCGGGGCGGAAAGGGCTTCTGCATGATGGCTGAACCGGGCAAAATACTCCGTTTGACACCGGCGGCCTTTGCGCTACGCTGTCGGCAGAACAACAAGACGAGAGGCGGGCAGATGAGCAGAACCCTTCGCGCAACGGCCCTTGTGCTGTTCGTTGCGGCCTGCGGCGGCGGCGGCAACTACAGCGCGCCGCGCAATCTGGATGATGCGTGCAGCATCGCCGCCCAGAGGCCGCACTATCTGCGCGCCATGCAGCGCTCGGAACGGAACTGGGGCATTCCGGTCCATGTGCAGATGGCGACCATTCATCAGGAATCGAAATTCATCGGCAATGCGCGCACCCCCAGACGCTATGCCCTGGGGGTTATTCCGATGGGGCGGCAGTCTTCGGCCTATGGCTATGGTCAGGCGCTCGATGGCACCTGGGACGATTACCGGCGCGAAACCGGAAACCGCCGGGCGCGGCGCGATGACATTTACGACGCGACGGATTTCATCGGTTGGTATATGGCCAAGTCAGCCGGGGCACTGGGCATCGCCAGAGACGACACCCGCAACCAGTATCTGGCCTATCACGAGGGCCGGGCGGGGTATGCGCGCGGCTCTTACAGGGCGAAAGCGTGGCTGCTGCGGGTGGCGGGCAATGTGGACGCGCGGGCCGATACCTATCAGGCGCAACTGATTGGCTGCGGGTGGGCGTGACCGGGGCGCTGGCGCAGAGGGGCGGGCATCGGTTTGACCCCTGATCCTGTCGGAGAGGCGACAGAGGCATAAAGCGGCAGGCGCTGCCCGGCGTTCCGCCGGGCGGGACGGTTTGGCCATTGATGCGCCAATACGCAGAGGTCAAATCAGGGTCGGCACAGGCGCGCCTCAGGGGCAGGGCAGCCCGCTGGCCCCGCCCTGCTCACCGCCCCTGCTGCTCGCGCGCCATCGTCTCAAGCACGATACTGAACTTGTTGTCAGAAAGCCGCACCCCGCGCTCCACATTGCCGATGGTGACAGCCGTCTGCCCGCCGCCGCCATCGGTCACGATCCACCCGTGCAGCCGCACCGGATCGGCGGTGAACACCAGCCGCAGACTGCCGTATTCGGGATGCTCCGGGTCTTGCGCGGTGACGATGGTTCTGCCGCTGTCCTCCCGGTGGTCCACGACCATGCCCGATTGCGACAGGTTCACGTTTCGCGCCAGAATAATCGACAGAGGCGTGCGGCTGAGCGGGTATTGTTCCGGCCCGGTGTTCGACCTGCCGTCGAAAATCGCGACCTGCCCGCCCCCGGCGATGACCAGCGTGTCGTCGGGCGGGGCGTATTCAAACCGCGCCCGGCCCGGACGTTTGAGGAAGAACGCCCCGGTCGAAACCGTGCCGTCCCCGTTGGCCTGGGTGAAATCGCCCCGGACGCTGTTGAGGTCATTCAGCCAGGCGGAAAGCTCTGCCAGGGGGATCGGGGCGGCAAGGGCGGGGAAGGTGGCCGCGGCCCAGAGAACCGGGGCGAGGAGAAAGCGGGCATTTTTCATGCCGATTCACATAAGTCTTTCGGGGGCGATGTAAACCCCTGTTGGGGGCAAGGCCCGTCCCGGAAAGACCTCTGCATATTGGCCGAGCCGGGCGGGAGCAGGGCCGGGGCCTGGACTCAAAATCCGGTCGTCAGGCGATACACCCTTATCCAAAGGTCATTCCCCCGCTGACCGGGCGTTTCACACCAACAGCCCCACCTTGCGGAATTTCGTCACATCAATGATCCCCAGATCGGAAATCCTCAACTCCGGGATCACCACCAGCGCCAGCAGGGAATGCTGCATATAGGCGTTGTTCAGCACACAGCCGCATTCGGCCATCGCCGCCACCATCGCCTCGGCCTTTGCGGCGACGATCTCGGCGCGTTCATCCGACATCAGCCCGGCAATCGGCAACTCCACCGTCGCCAGTTCCTGCCCGGCGCGAAACACGGTGATGCCGCCGCCGATTCTGCCCAGATGGTTCGCCGCCAGCGCCATGTCCCGCCGGGACGTGCCAACGACGATCATCTGGTGGCTGTCATGGGCGACAGTCGATGCAACCGCCGAACGGCCCTGATAGCCGAAACCGGACACAAACCCGTTCACCACCCCGCCGGTCCCCCGGTGCCGCTCGACAAGCGCCACCCGGCAGATGTCGTTTGCCGCATCCGCCTGCACCACCCCGGCAGAGACCGGCAGAACCGCCTCTAACGCCCGCGTCGGGGCCTGATTTTCGACCACACCGATCACCCGGACCCGCACCTGTTCGGCCCCTTCCGGCGCGGGCACATCGAAATCGGCCCCGGACAGGGCCTTGCCCAGCCTGACCGTGCCCCGCGCCGTATCCGGATAGACGGCAGGGGGAATGTCAATGACCAGCGCGCCGTCCCGCGCCACCACCTTTCCGCCCGCCATGACCAGCTCAACCGGCAACGCGGCGAGGTCAGAACTCAGGATAATATCCGCGCGCCTGCCGGGGGTGACCGAGCCTGTCTCCCGCTCCATCCCGAAATGCTGTGCCGCATTCAGCGTCGCCATCTGAATCGCGGTGACCGGTTTCAGCCCCTGCGCAATCGCGTGGCGCACAACCCGGTTCATATGCCCGTCCCGGACCAGTGTGCCCGAATGGCAATCATCGGTGCAGAGGATGAAATTGCGCGCATCAAGGCCGTCTTCGGTCACCGCTTTGATCTGTTCGGCCACATCATACCAGGCCGACCCCAGGCGCAGCATGGCGCGCATCCCCTGCCGGACCCGGGCGATGGCGTCCTCTTTGCGCGTGCCCTCGTGGTCATCCGCCGGGCCGCCCGCCACATAGCCGTGGAACAGCAGCCCCGAGGACAGCGGCGCGGCGAAATGCCCGCCCACGGTTTTGCCCGCCGCCTGTGTCGCCGCGATCTTGCTCAGCACCTGCGGGTCATTCATCGCCACGCCGGGAAAGTTCATCATCTCGCCCAGCCCGCAGATATGGGGCCAGCCAAGGGCTTCCGCTATGTCCCTGACCGTCAGCTCTGCGCCCGCGGTTTCAAGGCCGGGGGCGGACGGCACGCAGGACGGGGCCTGAACCTGCACGTTGATCGGCAGACCGGCGGCCTCGTCATGCATCAGCCGCACCCCCGGCAGCCCCAGCACATTGGCGATCTCGTGGGGGTCGATGAACATCGAGGTGGTGCCGTGGGGGATTACCGCGCGGGCGAACTCGGTCACCGTCACCATGCCGCTCTCGACGTGCATATGGGCGTCGCAAAGGCCGGGGATGATATAGCGCCCTTCGGCCCCGATAATGTCGGTGTCCTCACCGATGGTGTGGGCGGCGTCGGGGCCTGCATAGGCGATGCGGCCCGAGGCAACGGCGATGTCCGTGCCGGGGATGATCTCGCCCGAATGGACGTTGACCCATCTGCCGCCCCGGATCACCGTATCCGCAGAGGCGCGGCCCATGGCGACATCAATCAGGCGGGGGGCGGTTTCGCTCCAGGGGGGCACGGGCATGGGACACTCCGGTTTTTGGATGACCGGCAGGCCGGTCTTTGGCCCAGTCCAGCATAACCGGGGCGGAAATGGAACGGTTTTGGTCTGAAGGGGTGAAATTGGCTGCAAAGACCTCTGTATAACAGCGCATCGGCAACCAATACATTCCGCCCGGTTCGGGCAATATGCAGAAGTCTCTTGCAGACAGCACCCCCTACCGCCCCTTCCACACCGGATCACGCTTTTCGGCAAAGGCCCGGGCGCCCTCCTGCTGATCCTCACTGCCATAAAGCCTCTCGACCGTTTCCAACTGCCCGCGCGCAATCCGGTTCATCATGTCCTGAAACGTCCTGCTCTCGGCCTCGCGCACGATCTCCTTGATCGCCGCCTGAACCAGCGGCGGGCCGCTTTCCAGCAACCGCGCCAGCTCCCACGCCTTGCCCATCAGCGCATCGGGGGCCGTCACTTCGCGCACGATCCCCCAGCGCAGTGCCTCCGCGGCATCAAACCACCGCCCGGTCAGCAGCAGGTCCATCGCCACATGATAGGGGATGCGTTTGGGCAACCTGACCGAGGCCGCATCGGCCACAGTGCCGGAGCGGATTTCCGGCAACGCAAAGGTCGCCGTCCCGGACGCCAGGATCAGGTCGCAGCTCAGGGCAAGCTCCAGCCCGCCGCCGCAGCAGATACCATTCACCGCTGCAATCACCGGCTTGTTGAGGCGCGGCAGCTCCTGCAAGCCGCCAAACCCGCCGACACCATAATCGTCATTGACCGCATCGCCCGCGGCGGCGGCCTTCAGATCCCAGCCGGGGCAGAAAAACTTGTCGCCCGCCGCCCGCAGGATCGCCACCCGCAGGGTGTCATCATCGCGAAAGGCGCGAAAGGTCTCGCCCATGATCCGGCTGGTCACAAGGTCAATCGCATTGGCCTTTGGCCGGTCAAGGGTGACCTCCAGAATCCCCCTCTCGCGGCGGGTTTTGATCGGATTTCCGGTCATCTCACTCTCCTGTCACGATCAGGGCATCGGCGGCGACCGCGCCCCCCGGCCCGCAGAGCAGCGGGTTGATTTCGACCTCTGCAACCCGGCCCCGGTTTTGCGTCACATAAGCCTGAAGCGCCATGACCGCATCGAGTATCGCCGCCCGGTCCGCCGCCGCCGCACCGCGATACCCGGCCAGCAGGCGGTTGATCTTCAGGCCGCCGAGCGCCTGATCCACCTGGTCCCGCGTGGCCGGAACCAGCAGCGCGGCGCGGTCCTGTAAGAGTTCGCTCAGCCCCCCGCCCGCCGCAAGGGTCAGCACATAGCCATGGGCCGGGTCAAGCACGACCCCGATCAGCAGCTCGACCGCCGCGCCGCCGATCATTTCCTCGACCAGAAAGCCACCCCCCGACGGCATGGCTTTGGCGGCTTTGCGCACCGCCCCCGGCGTCATCAGGTTCAGGGCAACCGCCCCGGCCTCGGTCTTGTGGGCAATGCCCTGT
>JPPB01000037.1 GCA_001483205.1 alpha proteobacterium 3107 | reverse complement strand
TGATTAGATCGGCGGATGGAGCATGAAGCCGCCCTCCGGCTGTCAATTTTTCTGAGCCTCTTCGCCCTGTTCGCGGGGCTGGAGGCGCTCGCCCCCCGCCGCGCCCGTGCCCTGCCGCGCCGCCGCCGCTGGCTGACCAACGGGGCCATCACCCTGCTCAACACCCTGACCCTGCGGGCACTGGCCCTTGGCCTGCCGCTGCTCGCCGTCGGTGCGGCCATCGACGCCGGGGCCATGGGCCTGGGGCTGTTCAATATCGTCACCTGGCCGGTATGGGTCGAAATCACTCTGGCGGTTCTTATCTTTGATCTGGCGATCTGGGCGCAGCATCTGATCACCCACAAAGTGCCGGTCCTGTGGCGGCTGCACCGGGTTCACCACGCCGACCGGGACATCGACGTAAGCACCGCGATTCGCTTTCACCCGATCGAGATCGCCCTGTCGATGCTGCTCAAGATCAGCCTTGTTTATCTGATCGGCCCGGCGGCGCTGGCCGTGGTTCTGTTTGAAATCCTGCTTAACGGCACCGCGCTGTTCACCCATGCCAATCTGCGCCTGCCCCCGTATATCGACCGTCCGCTGCGGCTGATTCTGGTGACGCCTGACATGCACCGGGTGCATCACTCGACCGACCGGCGCGAACATGACAGCAATTACGGCTTTGCCCTGTCGGTCTGGGACAGGCTTTTCGGCACCTATATCGCCCGCCCCCGCGCCGGGCATGACGGGATGACAACCGGGCTGGAATGGCAGGATGACCGGCCCGCAAGACTGGGGTGGAGCCTGTGGCTTCCGTTCCGGCGCAGATGACCCATCAGGCGGCGCGGGCCGCGGCGCGGGCGGTGTGGCTTGATATTGTCGCGGCGCTCAATCCTGCGCCCGGGGATGCGGTGCCCGAGGGCTGCGGCACGCTTTTGCTGCTCGGCCCCCGAGAGCCGGGTTTCTGGCCGGTCTTTACCGCGTCGCCTGAGTATGGCGATGGCGCGCCGCATCCGCTTGACCGCTGGTCGAGGCGGGTGGTGACGGCGCTGGCAGCCACCCTTGGCGGGGCGGCGATCTTTCCCTCTGACGGGCCGCCCTACCCGCCGTTTTTTCGCTGGGCGGTGCGGTCGGGGCATATCTGGCCGTCGCCGGTGCAGCTTTTGGTTCATGGCCGCGCCGGTCTGATGGTGTCGTTTCGCGGCGCGGTGGCGGTGGCGGAGCGGATTGCCCTGCCTGGGGTGCCGCCGGACCCCCCCTGCACCGGCTGCGCGCGCCCCTGCCTTGAGGCCTGCCCGGTGGGGGCGCTGACCGGCGACGGCTATGACGTGGAAAAATGCCATGAATATCTGGAGACGCAGGCCGGGGCGGATTGCCTGTCGCGGGGCTGTCTGGTGCGCCGCGCTTGTCCGGTGTCGCAGGGCCATGGCCGGTTGCAGGCCCAAGCCGCCTTTCACATGAGGGCCTTTCACCCATGACCACATATCGCCTGATCCTGACCCGCCATGCGAAATCAAGCTGGGACGCGCCGGTGGGCGACCATGACCGCCCCCTGAACAAGCGCGGCAGGCGCGCGGCCCCGGCGGTGGGCAGATGGCTGGCCGCGCAGGGCTATGTGCCCGACATCGTGTTGTGCTCGACGGCGCTGCGTGCCACCGAGACCTGGGAGCGTTTGCGCCCGCATCTGCTGGCGGGGCCGGAGGTGGTGTTTCGCGGGGCGCTCTATCATGCCTCGCCCGTTGCCATGATGTGCGCCGTTGCTGAGAGGGCAGAGACCAGCGTTATGCTGATCGGCCATAATCCGGGGATCGCTGATCTGGCACAGGGCCTTGTTGCCCGCCCGCCCGCGCATCACGATTTTGACCGCTATCCGACGGCGGCGACGGCGGTGATTGACCTTGAGGGGCGGAATTGGGCAGAGGCCCTGCGCACGCCCGGACACCTGACGGGGTTTGCCGTGCCGGGAGACCTGATGTGAAATATCTTTGCATGAGGGCGTATCGGTGGCCAACCTATCCCGCCCGCCCGGCGAAACTCCCCCGGTTCAATGCCCGAGAATCTGGCTGAGGAACAGCCGGGTTCGCTCGCTCCTCGGGTTGTCGAAAAACGCCGCCGGTTCGTTCTGTTCCACAATCTGGCCCTGATCCATGAAAATCACCCGGTTCGCCACCTGACGGGCAAACCCCATCTCATGGGTCACGCAGATCATCGTCATCCCCTCTTCGGCCAGCTCGATCATGGTGTCGAGAACTTCCTTGATCATCTCAGGATCAAGCGCCGATGTCGGCTCATCAAACAGCATGATCCGGGGCCTCATGCACAGCGAGCGCGCAATCGCCACCCGTTGTTGCTGGCCACCCGAAAGCTGACCGGGATATTTGCCCGCCTGATCCGGTATCTTCACCTTTTCCAGAAAGTGCATCGCCGTCTCGACCGCCTCTTTCTTCGGCGTTTTGCGCACCCAGACCGGCGCAAGGGTGCAGTTTTCCAGAATGGTCAGATGCGGAAACAGGTTGAAATGCTGAAAGCACATGCCGACCTCGGACCGTATCTTGTCGATGTTCTTGAGGTCCGAGGTCAGTTCGGTGCCGTCAACCACGATCCGCCCCGACTGATGCTCTTCCAGCCGGTTGATGCAGCGGATGAGCGTTGATTTGCCGGACCCGGACGGGCCGCAAACCACGATCCGCTCGCCCTGGTTGACGGTCAGGTTGATGTCGCGCAGCACATGAAACGCGCCGAACCACTTGTTCATGTCGGTGATCTGGATCGCAACCTCGTCGGACACCCGCATCTGGCTGCGGTCGATTTCACGATCGACCATGGTGTCATGGGGGGTTTCAGCCATGGGGCGGGCTCCTTTAGTGGCTGTCGGTCTGAAGTTTGCGCTCCAGATACATGGAATAGCGGGACATGGCGAAACAGAAGACAAAGAACATCAGCGCGATAAAGCCGTAAAGCTCCCACAGGATGCCGTTCCAGCTCGGGTTTGCGCGGATGGAGTTTGACAGGCCCAGAGGGTCAAGCAGCCCGATGATCGACACCAGCGTGGTGTCCTTGAACAGGCCGATGAAGGTGGACACGATGCCGGGGATCGAGATTTTCAGCGCCTGCGGCATGATGATCAGCCGCTGCGCGCGCCAGTAGTCGAGGCCGAGCGAATCCGCGGCCTCATACTGGCCCTTGGGCAGGGCGGCCAGACCGCCCCGGATCACCTCTGCCATATAAGCCGAGGCGAACAGCGTTGCCATGATGATGACCCGCAGGATGATGTCGAAATTGGTGCGCGGCGGCATGAAGATTTGCAGAAGCGTAACCGCCACGAACAGAAGCGTGATCAACGGCACGCCGCGGATAAATTCGATGAAACCGACACACAGCGCCTTGATGATAAAGAGGTCGGACTTGCGCCCCAGTGCCAGCAGAATGCCCAAGGGCAGAGAGCAGGCGATGGCGACAACGCCGATGGTGATTGACAGCATCATGCCGCCGAATTTGCGGCTTCCGACGGGGCGAAAGCCGATTCTGGCAACTTCGGTGTAGGTTTTGTCGATTGTCGCACGCGCAGAAGCAGCCTTGGCCTCGGCATCAAGCGTATCCTCCAAAGCCCGCATGATTTCGAGGGAAATATCCGGCTCCTCCTCGCTGATCCTCGTTTTTAAGGCTTCAAAACCGTTTTCTGTCGTGATTTTGGAAACGACATCCGGAAGCGATAAGCGCATTTCTTCGGCCCTGGCGTTCAGGTCCGGCAAACTTGCTTCCAGATCGGGAAGCTCGCCGATATGACGCAGCAGCGTCTGAGAATCAAAAACAGCCGACTTTAACAAAGCCAGCTCTATCCGTGCGCTTTTCAGTTCGCCGCGTTTCGGGGCAATGTCGGTGATCGACCGGCGGTAAGCGCCCCCTCCCTGCTCAAGCGCGCCATCGGATTGTTCAAGCGCCGCCTCTATATAGTCTTCCAGCGCCTCAATCCTGGCCTCAAGGTTCGCTTTATCCGCCTCCAGAAAGGGTATCTGTAATTGCAGTGCTTGTGCGGCGGAGTCTATCCTGATTTTGCCAATGGTTTTGTTGATCCCGTCATTTACAAATCCCATGCCCAGAAGAAACCACAACACCACACCAGCGCTTGCCAGAATAATACCGATCAGCGAGCCGAACCAGCTCGAAATGATACGGAGCAGGGCATACCCCAGCACAAACCCCGCTATGACGAGCAAAGGTGCCCAGACCGATCCGCCCCACAACAGCCACGGCATCAGGAACGGGTAGAGCGCGGTAAACCAGATCAGCCGGGTCGGAACCTTGTCGGCAAACAGCACCGGGGCCAGCGCCACGCCCAAAAGGACAAACGCCAGAATCGGCCGCCAGTAGAGATCAGCGGGATAGAAACCGAACAGCATCTGCACCCAGCGGTCCCGGATCACCCCCCAGCAGGCGCCGGAATCCCCCTCTCGCCCCAGTTCATGCAGGATGCCCCGGCATTCGCTCAATGACCCGGCCTGCCATGTCGGCGCAATCGCCCAGGCCAGGGTCACGGACAGCACATACCAGATCGCCGTCAGCGATACGATTGTCAGGATGGCGTTGAACCAGCTTGAAAACAGGTTCGCCCTCATCCACCCGATCACGCCGACAGACGACGCGGGCGGGGCCTGTTCCGGCAGCATTTCGGTGCGGACAAATCCAATATCGGCCATCTTACCGCTCCACCAGTCTGACAGAGGCGTTATACCAGTTCATCACCGCCGAAATGCTGAGCGAAATCGAAAGATAGATCAGCATCCCGAGAAGGATCGTCTCGAGCTCCCTGCCGGTCTGATTGAGCGTGATGCCCATCAGGGTGCCGGTCAGGTCCATATATCCCACCGCAATCGCCAGCGATGAGTTCTTGGTCAGGTTCAGGTATTGGGAAATCAGCGGCGGGATAATGACGCGCAGCGCCTGCGGCATGATCACAAGGGCCATGATCCGGTTGGGGCGCAGGCCAAGCGCGCCTGCGGCCTCGGTCTGTCCTTTGGAAATCGCCAGAATGCCCGCGCGGACAATCTCGGCAACGAAGGCCGCGGTGTAGAGGGACAGCGCCAGCCACAGTGCGATCAGCGAATTTCTGAGGTGCATTCCGTTGGTGAAATTGAACCCCTTGAGTTCCGGCTTGCCAAGATGAAACCCCAGATACCACAGCATCAGCACCATCGGCGCAACCACAATCACCAGCCTGATATGCCAGGTCGTCGGTCTGTCGCCGGTGGTGGCCTGTTGCCTGTCGGCGCGTTTGCCGATTGCGCGTGAAATCGCCAGCACCACGGCCAGCAGCCCGAGCAGCACGACAAGATCAAGGCTGATCTGGAAAACCCCGCAGCCTGTTTCGGGCGCTGCCGTTCCGTTCCCCGCCGCCCCCGCAGGGTCAAACCAGCTCTTGCAGGCGGGGTCAGCCCTGTCCGCGCCGACCGGAACATCGCCGAAACCACGGCGGAACAGCGGTTCGGGCACGTAAATGCCCCGGTTGGTGATGGCGACCGAATCCCCAAGGACCATAGATGCG
>JPPB01000036.1 GCA_001483205.1 alpha proteobacterium 3107 | reverse complement strand
GCCCCGTTCGGATAGACCAGCCCCGCCGAAATAACCAGCTTCGCCGCGTCCTCAACGCTCATCCGCAACTCAATCACATCCGCCCTGGGCACGAACAGCAGAAAACCGGATGTCGGGTTCGGCGTTGTCGGCAGAAAAACCGAAACCATCTCTTCATCGGGCGGTGTCCTCTCGGCTATCTCGCCCCGCGCATTGGTCGAGATAAACGCAATCGCCCAGATGCCCCGGCGCGGATATTCGACCAGACACGCCTTGTCGAAACTGGTTTCCGCCTGGCTGAAGACGGTTTCGGCTATCTGCTTCAGCCCGCCATAGACCGACCGCACCACCGGCATCCGCTCGACAAGCGATTCGGCCAGTTTCAGCAGCGACCGCCCGATAAGCCCCTTGGCCATCCAGCCGGCAATGACGGTGAAGATCAGGAAAAACGCCACCCCGACCCCGCGCAGGTTGACGCCGATATACTGCTCTGGCCGAAACTGCGGCGGGATCAGGGGCAAGACCCAGCCGTCGATCCAGCCCGCGAGCGTCCAGATCAGCCACATGGTCAGGAAAATCGGCAGAATGACGACAAGACCGGTCAGGAAATTCGCGCGCAGCCGTGCGAAAACTCCCGGTCGTCTGGGCGGTTCGTGCTGTTCCGGTTCCTCGGGCTTCATCGCCGTGCCGTGTTGTGCTGCAAGAGACAGTATTTCAGCGCGGGCGCGCGGGCAATACGGGAATCCCCGCCGCGCCTGTTTTGTCAACGGATTGTGAGGGCGCGGGCGATATTGCCTGACGATATGAAAAAGACTGCTGCATATTCGCTCAGCCGGGCGGGACGGGTTGGCAGCCGATGCGCTGTTATACAAAGAAGACCTCTGCATATTTGCCAAGCCGGGCAGCCGCCTGCCTGGGCGGGCGCTTTTCACTACATTCCACATTAGCGATGGTCTTGCCATAAAATCATATGTTTTAACTGGTTGAAGCGTTCAAAGCGCCTGCCGGGGGGCAGGCAGGCGCTGCCCGGTGCAAGCACCGGGCGGGGTATTTGGGGGGCGATACGCCATCACGCAGAGGTCTTACAAAGCTCTTGCCAGCAGGTCGGGAACGCCCCCGCCCGGCGCACGGGGGGTTGCAATGCCCCGACAGATGGGCTATGGCGCGCGCACTTCACAGGCAGGGCCTGGGCCGGACGGGCAGACATCCCGCACGGTCCCCCGGTTGGGCATCCGCCCTCATAGCCCTGCCGAGGCGCAAACCGGAAAGGACAACGACATGGCGCTGCCTGAATTTACCATGCGTCAGCTTCTGGAAGCTGGCGTTCACTTCGGCCACCAGACTCAGCGCTGGAACCCGCGGATGCAGGACTACATCTACGGCAGCCGCAACGGTATTCACATCATCGACCTGACCCAGACCGTCCCGCTGCTGGACACCGCGCTGCACGTCATTCGCGAAACCGTTGCCAGGAGCGGGCGGGTGCTGTTCGTCGGCACCAAGCGCCAGGCGTCCGGCCCGATCGCCGAGGCCGCCGAGAAAAGCGCGCAATACTATATGAACCACCGCTGGCTGGGCGGCGCGCTGACCAACTGGAAGACCGTTTCCAACTCTATCAACCGTCTGAAGGCGCTGGATGATCAACTGGCGGAAGGGGCCGAGGGCCTGACCAAGAAAGAACGCTTAGGGATGGAGCGCGAACAGGCCAAGCTACAGGCCTCTCTGGGCGGTATCCGCGAAATGGGCGGCCTGCCTGACCTGTTGTTCGTGATCGACGTGAACAAAGAGGATCTGGCGATTGCCGAGGCCGGAAAACTGGGCATTCCGGTGGTGGCGGTTGTCGATACCAACTGCTCGCCCCATGGGGTGGATTACATCATTCCGGGCAATGATGACGCCGTGCGCGCCATCAGCCTGTATTGTGATCTGGCCGCGCGCGCCGCGCTTGATGGCATGAGTGCGCAGCTTGGGGCCGCCGGGGTTGATCTGGGCGCGATGGAGGACACGCCGGTCGAGGATGTGGTCGCCGGGGCGGAAGAGGTTGAGGAAGAGGCCCCTGCGGAAGAGGCCGCCGAAGCCGAAGCCCCTGCGGAAGACACCGCCAAGGTCGAAACTCCGGCGAAAAAGACCGCCAAGGCCAAAGCTCCGGCGAAAAAGGCTGCCAAGGCCAAAGCCCCGGCGAAAAAGGCTGCCAAGGCCAAAGCCCCGGCGAAAAAAGCTGCCAAGGCCGAAACTCCGGCGGAACAGGCTGCCGAAGCAGAAGCGCCTGCGGAAGACACCTCCAAGGCCGAAACTCCGGCGGAAGAGGTCGCCGAGGCCGAAACCCCGGCAGAAGACACCGCCAAGGCCAAAGCACCGGCGAAAAAAGCCGCCGCCAAAACACCGGCGAAAAAGAAAAAGGCCGCCGCCAACGCCTGATGCGGGCCGAAACACGCAGGGGCACAGGGCGAACCGGCCCCGAAACACGGATAGCAGGAGACCATGATGGCAATCACCGCTGCACTGGTGAAACAGCTTCGCGACTCGACGGGCGCGGGGATGATGGACGCGAAAAAAGCCCTGACCGAAACCGGCGGCGACATGGAGGCCGCCGTTGACTGGCTGCGCACCAAGGGGCTGGCCAAAGCCGCCAAAAAGGCCGGGCGCACCGCCGCCGAAGGGCTGGTCGCGGTTGCGGTCAGCGCCGGGCGCGGCGTGGCGATAGAGGTCAATTCCGAAACCGATTTCGTCGGCAAGAACGCCGAGTTTCAGGCGATGGTGGCGAATATTGCCGGGGTCGCGCTCCACGCAGAGGATGTCGAAAGCCTGAAAGCCGCCGATCTGGGGGGCAAGAGCGTCGCCGACACCCTCACCGACAAAATTGCCACCATCGGCGAGAACATGGCCCTGCGCCGGATGGCCTCTGTCAGGGGGGATGTGGTCGTGTCCTACATCCACAACCCGGTGGCGGACGGCATGGGCAAAATTGCCGTGCTTGTCGGGCTTGAGGGCGCGGATAACGGTATCGGCAGGCAGATTGCCATGCATGTTGCCGCCGCCAACCCGCAATCGCTGTCGGCCGATGATCTCGACCCCGCCGTGGTTGCGCGCGAGAGAAATGTTCTGAGCGAACAGGCGCGGGAATCGGGCAAGCCCGAGCAGGTCATTGAAAAGATGATCGAGGGGCGGATGAAGAAATTCCTGTCCGAGGTCACGCTGTTGGGACAGGCTTTCGTGGTCAATCCCGACCAGAGCGTGGCCGAAGCCGCCGCCGCCGCCGGGGTGACAATCACCGGTTTTGTGCGTCTGCAACTGGGGGAGGGGATTGAGCGCGAGGCAGAGGATTTCGCCGCTGAAGTCGCGAAGGCCGCCGGGGGGTGAGGCGGGGCTGGCGGTCGTCGGCCTTGTGAAAGAGCTCTGAATAAGGCTGTATAACCCACCAAATGTCCCGCCCGGCACTTGTGCCGGGCAGCACCGCCCCCGCCCCTCAATGGGGTGGGCGACGCGCGCCCCCCCTTTACAGGCCGGACGCGGACTTTCAGGCTGTTCGTGCATCTTTCCCGGCAAATCACGCCGCCGGGCTTGGCCTTTGCCCCGCCCCGCCCCATATTGCCGGTATGCTCAAGCTCACGCCGATCCTGCTTGCGGTTCTCTACGCCTTCGCCCTTTACCGCTTTTCCGCCTGGCGGACCGTGCGCACACTGGATGCGCGTTCATCGGAATTGGCCGACCCGGCCCTCAAAACCCTCTGCGACCGGATGGCGGGCGCGCTTGACCTGCCCCGAATCCGGGTTCACATCTATGAAATCGCGCCGGTAAACGGGCTGGCCGCCCCCGACGGGCGCATCTTCATCACCCGTGGTTTCCATGACAAATACCGCACCGGAGAGGTCACCGCCGATGAGCTGGCAGGGGTGATCGCCCATGAACTCGGCCATGTGGCGCTGGGCCATTCCCGTCGGCGGATGATCGACTTTTCCGGCCAGAACGCCCTGCGCACGGCGCTGGCCATGGTGCTGGGCCGGTTTCTGCCGGGAATCGGCGTTTATATCGCCAACGGGGTGATCACGCTGCTGGCGGCGCGGCTGTCGCGGCGCGATGAATACGAGGCCGATGCCTATGCCACGGCCCTGTTGGTCAAGGCCGGGATTGGTGCGGCCCCGCAAAAGAGCCTGTTGCAGAAGCTCGACAGCCTGTCCGGTTCAGGGGCAGAGGCGATGCCCGCCTGGCTGATGAGCCACCCGAAAACCCATCGCCGGATCAGGGCGATTGAGGCGCTTGAGGCCCGTTGGGCAGAGGCGGACCAGGGGTGAGGCCCCCCGCCCCGCTCATTGCATCTGCCAGAGCGGGCCGTGCGCCATATAATGAACCGCCTCCAGAATCACCGCATTGGTGTTCAGCGCATAGACATCATTCACCGAACCGTCCCGCTCATAGGCCCCTGCGGGCCAGCCCCGCCCCGGATCGGCCAGAGCACTCAGCCCCGCGCGCAGACGATCCGTATACCCGGTGTCATACAGCGCATCCCACGCAAACACCGCCTTGGTGCTGACGGTCCGCAGATCGGGGAAGAAATCGCCGTCCTTGGTAACCACGGCCCAGGGCTGCCCGTTGCTGAACACCGACGAATAGAGGAAATACGGTGCCCGGTCGATGTGATCCTCTGACACCATCGTCTGTTGCCCGGTGGCCTCATAGCGCGCCTCCTGCGCCGCATAGACCCGCGCCGCCAGTGCCCGCCCCTCTGCATCAAGGCCCAGTTCAAGCCCCTGAAGCATATAGGGTTCGCTGAGCGTCGGCGTGATCGCCCGGAACATCTCGGACCGGCGCAGATCAACCGGTGTTTCAACCCCTTCGACCGATACCCAATCGAGCGCCTCGCGCGCCGAGATTGCACGGGCCACATCCAGCCCCCACAGCGCCGCCGCCCGCGCGCCGTATTGCTCATACCCGATCCGGCCTTCCTGATGATAGACGGTGCCCTGCGGTTCTCTGGTCGCGCCGATCAGGTCGCCGCCCCCGGTCATCGCGTTGAGATCCCATGTCGCCAGAAGCGCACGGATGCGGTTGCCGTGATCCGGCCGGTGCCGCTCCAGCACCCGCAGCGCGGCCAGCATCCGTGCGATGTCAAGTGCCGACCAGCCGATGCCGTGCCGGGACACCGTGTTGTCGTAATCCGCCATGTTCAGGGTTCTGGTATCATAGACCTTGTTCGGCAGGCGGTCTTCATAGAGCGGCAATGCCTTGAGCGTGGTCAGCAGCCTGGTCGTGCGGGTGTCGAACTCTGTTTCCGGGATGATCTGCAATTCCCGCGCCGCGACCAGCGCCAGCAGATAAGACCCCTGATCCCAGATGGTGGTCGAGGGATACCCCGCCACCGAATCCACCAGCCCGGTTTCTTCCTGCGTGTTGGCCCGGATATAGGCCCAGGCGATGGTCGCCGCCCGCCGGTCTTCTGCCGATAACGGGCGCGGGGGGCGTGGCTCCAGCAGTGGCGCGCGCGTCAGGTCAAGCGCCGCCGATCCTGACAGTGCCAGATAGCGCCCGCCGCTGTCGAACCCGATGGCGA
>JPPB01000035.1 GCA_001483205.1 alpha proteobacterium 3107 | reverse complement strand
CCGCTCAGCGCGCCGGTGTCCCGCCCGCCGCCTCTGCCTGCACCGCCAGATCGCGGGCAATAGTGAACGCGCCCCTGATCCGGTCCCCCGCCCGCTTCCAGTCACGACGCACGACAACCCTGTTCTCCCGCACCTTCGCCAGCCCCCGCTGGTCCTGAAGAAACCCGACCAGCCCCTGCGGATTGGCAAACCTGTCACCATGAAACCGGATCGTCGCCCCCTTTGGCCCGCCATCCAGCCGGGCGATGCCTGCCCGCCTGCACATGGTCTTGATCCGCATCACAAGCAGCAACATATTGACTTCCCCAGGCAATTTCCCGAACCGGTCAATCAGCTCAGCGGCAAAGCCTTCCAGCTCCACCTTGCCACTCAGCCCCGACAGGCGGCGGTAAAGGCCAAGACGCACATCAAGATCGGGCACATAGGCCTCGGGGATCAGCACCGGCACCCCAAGGTTGATCTGCGGGGTCCACTGGCCGTCATCGCCCGCCGGGGCCTCTGCCTCACCCGCTCCGGCGCGCAACTGCGCCACCGCCTCTTCCAGCATGGTGCGGTAAAGCTCATGCCCGACCTCGCGCATCTGGCCCGATTGCTCTTCGCCGATCAGACTGCCCGCCCCGCGAATATCCAGATCCTGACTGGCCAGCGTGAACCCGGCCCCGAGCGTATCCAGGCTGCCCAGCACCCGCAGGCGTTTTTCGGCGGCAGGCGTCAGCGGCCTCTGCGGTCGGGTGGTCAGATAAGCATAGGCGCGGGTTGTCGAGCGCCCCACCCGGCCCCGTATCTGATGAAGCTGCGCCAGCCCGAACATATCAGCCCGATGCACGATCAGCGTGTTCGCCGCCGGAATATCCAGCCCCGATTCGACGATGGTAGTTGTCAGCAGCACATCATATTTGCCGTCATAGAACGCATTCATCCGCTCATCGAGATCACCGGCGGCCATCTGCCCGTGGGCGATAACAAAACTGACCTCGGGCATCTGGACGGTCAGGAAATCAGCAATCTCCGGCAGATCACTGATGCGCGGCACCACATAAAAGCTCTGCCCGCCACGATAATGTTCCCGCAGCAGTGCCTCGCGGATGGTAATCGCGTCAAATTCCGAGATATAGGTGCGGACCGACAGCCGGTCCACCGGCGGGGTGCCGATGATCGACAAATCCCGCACCCCGGACAGTGACATCTGCAAGGTGCGCGGAATCGGCGTCGCGGTCAGGGTCAGCACATGCACGTCAGACCGCAACTGTTTCAGGCGCTCCTTATGGGCGACGCCGAAATGCTGTTCTTCGTCGATGACCAACAGGCCGAGCCGCGCGAACTGAATGTTTTTGGCCAGCACCGCATGGGTGCCGATCACGATGTCAACACTGCCTTTGGCCAGCCCGGTGCGGGTGGCGGCGGCCTCTTTGCGGGCAACAAAGCGCGACAGGTGCCGGACCTCGACCGCGGTACCCCGGAACCGCTCGGAAAAGCTCTTGAAATGCTGCCGGGCGAGCAGGGTTGTCGGCGCGATCACCGCCACCTGTGTGCCTGACATGGCGGCCACGAACGCCGCGCGCATCGCCACCTCGGTCTTGCCAAAGCCCACATCGCCGCACACCAGCCGGTCCATCGGGCGGCCAGAGGCCATATCGGTCAGCACATCGCCGATGGCCGCAAGCTGATCATCGGTTTCCTGATACGAGAACCGGGCGGAAAACCCGTCCCACAGGGCGGCGGGCGGCTGCATGACCGGGGCGGAACGCAGTTCCCGCTCTGCCGCGACGCGGATCAGCCGCTCGGCGACCTGCCGCACATGGGCCTTCAGACGGGCCTTGCGGGCCTGCCAGCCGCCCCCGCCCAGGCGATCCGGCTGTCCGCCTTCCTGCCCGAATTTCGACAGCAATTCGATATTCTCGACCGGCAGCAACAGCCTGTCGCCGCCCGCGTATTCGAGCGCGATACACTCATGCGGCGCGCCCATGGCGGTGATGGTTTCCAGCCCCTTATAGCGCCCGATCCCGTGATCCACATGCACGATCAGGTCACCGGGCGACAGGCTGCGGGTCTCGGTCAGAAAGTTCTCTGCCCGGCGCTTGCGCCTTGGCGCGCGGATCAGGCGCTCGCCCAGAACATCCTGTTCCGAGATCACCGTCAGCCCGTCGCGCCCGCATTCAAAGCCGTGTTCCAAGGGCCAGACGGCAAGATGAACACCGCCGGGGGCGTCAGGCACATCGCGGAACGTCCCGACAGGGCGGATATTCTCCAGCCCCTCATCCTGCATCAGCCCGCTCAGGCGTTCCCGCGCGCCCTCTGAATAGCTGGCGATAATCACCGGCCCCTGTTGCCGCCTGACTTCAATATGTTCTTTCAGGGCGCTGAAAAGGTTTGTATTTTCCTGTTGGCGTTCGGGCAGGAAGTTGCGCCCGATCCGCCCGCCTGCATCAATAACCCCCGGCCCGGTCGCCTGTGGCAGAGCAGACAGCCGGACAACCCGGCGATCCGCAATCGCCGCCGCCCAGGCCGCGTCATCAAGATAGAGCAACCCCGGCGGGAGCGGCTTATAGACCGTATCAAGCCGCTTTTTCGCCTGCATCGCGATCCGGCGGGTCTCATACTGGTCCGTGATGGCCTCCCACCGTGCCAGTCTCTGCGGGTCCGTCCGGTCATCAAGCCAGACCGACGCCCCCGGCAGATAGTCGAACAGCGTTTCAAGCCGCTCATGGAAAAACGGCAACCAGTGTTCGGCCCCCTGCGGTTTGCGCCCGGCACTGACCGCCGCATAAATCGGGTCATCGCCCCCCGCCGCCCCGAACTCGGCCCGGTGGTTGCGCCGAAACCGCGCGATGGCCGCGTCATCAAGAATGACCTCGGACACCGGGGCAAGCTCGATCCTGTCCAGCCTCTCGGTGGTGCGCTGGGTGATCGGGTCAAACCGCCGCGCCCCGTCGAGCACGTCACCGAACAGGTCGAGCCGCACCGGTCCCGCATCCCCCGGCGGGTAAATGTCGATGATCCCGCCGCGAATCGCGTAATCCCCCGGCTCGGTCACCGACGGCCCCTGAACAAACCCCATGCGGACCAGAAACCCCCGCAGCGCGCGCTCATCAATGCGCTCGCCCACGCCTGCGCGCCACACCGCGCCCCTCAGCACCGCGCGGGCCGGGATTTTCTGGGTTGCGGCATTCAGGGTTGTCAGCACGATGACCCTGCCGCGCACCTTGTCCGGCAGGCCATGGGCAAACCCCGCCAGCGTCGCCATCCGCGCCGCCGATATATCCGCGTTGGGGGAAATGCGGTCATATGGCGGGCAGTCCCAGCCGGGAAAGCCGATCACCGGCACATCGGGCGCGAAAAAGGCCAGCGCCGCCCGCATCGCCTCCATCCGCTTGTCGTCCCGCGCGATATGGATCACCGGAGCGCCGCGCCTGTCCAGCTCTTGCAGGATCAGGCGGGCGTCAAAGCCCTCGGGCGCACCGCCCGCAACGATGTGATCTTTCGGCATATGTCCGGCCTATCTGCCCAGTACGCCATAGGTCGCACTGTGATACATCCCCCACACAGAGGTGAGGATGATCGACACAATGCCGATCAGTTGGGTGAAGAACCGCTGTCGCCGCAGCCGCGCACAGATTGCCGCGCCGCCGGGGGTGCGCCTCGCCAGATACCACGCGGTCGAGAGGTTCATCAGCACGACGAAAAACAGCGGAAAGCCAAGCAGGAAAATCGCCTGCGCGAACTCAACCCCATACAGGAACCCCAGAACCGCCAGACCGCTCAGCACGAAAAACCCGGCCCCGAACAGCCAAACGCCGGAGCGCCGCACAATGCGCAGGATACGACCGGTATTGATGCGCGTGATGTCTTCGAGGTCGGCCATCGCCTGTCCGCCATGGTGCCGCGCCCGGATCACCATGTCATACGGCACCCCCAGTATCCAGTGGCTGAGCGAAGACCACAGCACGGTGACGACGATCCAGAACCACAGATTCGTGAAGGACCGCGCGTCGATCACTTCAAACACGACCAGATACCAGTCCAAAGCAGTGCCCTCATGCGGAATGCGCAGCCTGATTGCGCGCGCCCCACCGATATGCCAGCTTGAGCCAAAGAGCAATCCGTGCCACCTGACAGAGGCGGCCCCCCGTTCGAGGTGAAAGATGCGTCCGATCAGCGCCCCCTTCCCGATGTCGCGGCCACGCCGGTTGCGCCGCTCGCCCGCAATCCGCGCGCTGGTGCGTGAAACCGTGCTGTCCCCTGCCGATCTGATCTGGCCGGTGTTTGTCTGCGAGGGCGAGGGGCGGCGCGAATCGATTGCCCCGATGCCGGGGGTGGAGCGGTATTCGGTTGACCTGATGCCGGGGCTGGCGCGCCGGGCGGCGGATTTGGGGATTCCGGCGATCTGCCTGTTCCCCTGCCCCGATCCGGCGCTGAAGACCGATGATTGCCGCGAGGCCTGGAACCCCGACAACCTGTCGAACCGGGCCACCCGCGCGATCCGGGATGCGGTGCCGGGGCTGGCGGTGATGACCGATGTGGCGCTCGACCCCTATAATGCGCGGGGGCATGACGGGATTGTCCGGGACGGCGAGGTGGTGAATGATGAGACCATCGAGGCGCTGGTCCGGCAGGGGCTGGAACAGGCCCGCGCCGGGGCGGATATTCTCGGGCCGTCGGACATGATGGATGGCCGGGTGGGGGCGATCCGGCGGGCGCTGGAGGCCGAAGGGCACGGGGCGGTCGCCATCCTGTCCTATGCGGCGAAATATGCCAGCGCCTTTTACGGGCCGTTTCGCGAGGCGGTCGGCGCGGCGGCGCGGCTGGAGGGCGACAAGGCGTCCTATCAGGTGGACCCGGCGAACTCGGACGAGGCCCTGCGTCTGGTGGCGCGTGATCTGGCCGAGGGCGCGGATATGGTGATGGTCAAGCCGGGACTGCCGTATCTGGACATCTGCCGCCGGGTGAAGGACAGGTTCGGCGCGCCGACCTTCGCCTATCAGGTCTCGGGCGAATACGCGATGATCCGGGCGGCGGCGCAAAACGGCTGGGTTGAGGGCGACCGGGTGGTGCTCGAAAGCCTGATCGCGTTCAGGCGCGCCGGGTGCGACGGGGTGCTGAGCTATTTCGCGCCCGAGGTCGCCGGGATGCTTCAGGCCGGATGAAGGCTGCGCCCGGCCCGGTAAGGGGGGGGCCGCCCCGTTGAGGGGGTGAGGCCGGTCCCGGAAACGGTGCGGCGGACGCACAGCCTTACCCGCGGATAAGCGGCCCCGTCCCGGAACAGAGGCGCGACCCGTCCGAAGGGCAGCGCCCGGCCCGGCGGGTGCGGCCCGGCGTTCTGTCGGGCGGGACGGGTTGGCCACCGCCGCGCCAATATGTCAGAAGTCTTGCCCTTATCCGCGGATAAGCCCCGGCCCTCTCGCCGGGACAGATG
Organism: alpha proteobacterium 3107; assembly: GCA_001483205.1. GTDB lineage: Bacteria > Pseudomonadota > Alphaproteobacteria > Rhodobacterales > Rhodobacteraceae > 3107. The sequence goes on along the minus strand of JPPB01000035.1, from coordinate 117 downwards.
CACGAACAACCCGAAGGGCAGTGCCCGGCCTGCAAGGGGGCGCGCGCCACCCACCCCATTGAGGGGTGAGGCCCGTCTCGGAAACGGTCCGGTGGACCGTTTCAGGGCCGAACGGGC
>JPPB01000034.1 GCA_001483205.1 alpha proteobacterium 3107 | reverse complement strand
ACTGCGGCGATTCAGGACGACGCGGTGACTGAGGCCAAAATCGCTACCGACGCGGTGACCGATGACCAGTTGGCCGATAACGCCGTTGACACTGCGGCAATCCAGGACAACGCAGTGACCAATGCCAAGATCGGTGCCAATCAGGTCTCGGGGTCCGGCAGCGGCCAGGGGGCGGCGCAAAACAACATCCGCGCTGATTCCGTCGGTCAGGCCGAGATCGGCACGGATGCGGTCGGTGCCGATGAGCTGGCCGACAATGCGGTCGATACCGCCGCGATTCAGGACAACGCGGTCACCTTTCAGAAGCTCAGCACCGGGGTTCAGGGGCGCATTGTAACGCTCGAAAACAAGGTGCAGGATCTGACCGAGGGCGTTGCCCTTGCCGTCGCCGTCGCCAATGCGCCCACGCTGGCGACCGAAGTCGGGGAAAGCTCTCTGAGCGTCGGCCTGGGGTATTATGAGGACGCCATGGCAGCGGCGGTCAAGTTTTCCTACGTTCCCAGCGCAAAAACCTCTTTGAATGTCAGCCTGGCGCTCGGCGACAGGGACCAGGTGGCCGTAGGCGGCGGATTCGGCGTCAAATGGTAAGGCCCTGACAGGCAAACCGAGGCCGGGCGGCGGATTATCCGCCCGGCCCGACCCGCCCGTGATCGGGTTTACGCGATATTCAGATTTCCCCCCGCACAAAGGAAAACGGCTAAACCAATCGTAAAATGGTAATTCCCGCAAAAAGGCCCTAGATTGGGGGAAGTGGGTGAAAGGGCAGCGGCATGAATATCCAGACGCCAAGGCAAACCGATGAACTAAGCCGGGACGAGGCGGAAAAGGCCCTGCGCCTGCTGCAATCCTGGGCGAGAAAGGCCAGCGCGACCGAGGTGGCAGAGCTGCACCCGGCGGTCTCTGCCCTGATTCCCGGACAGGAAGCGCCAACCTATCCGGCGCTGGTCCGGGCATATCCCGATGATTTTGCGGTCGATGACAGATACCGCGCCTCGCTGCCCGATTTGCAGAACGGGCCGGAAAGCCTGATCCGGGGGGCGCGGCGACGGATTCAGCATGTGGGCATTTCCAACTTCCGCTTGCCGATTCGCTATCACCGGCGCGACGGGTCGGACATTTCGCTCGAAACTTCCGTCACCGGCACCGTCAGTCTGGAGGCCGGGCGGAAGGGCATCAACATGTCGCGCATCATGCGCACATTCTACGCCCATGCCGAAAAAACCTTCAGCATTGATGTGATTCAGGCGGCGCTGAACGACTACAAGGCCGATCTGGACAGTTTTGACGCCCGGATAATGATGCGGTTCTCGTTTCCGATGCGGGTGGCATCGTTGCGGTCCAACCTGACCGGCTATCAGTATTACGACATCGCGTTAGAACTGGCCGAGACCGGGGGCGTGACCCAAAAGATCATCCATCTGGATTATGTCTATTCCTCGACCTGCCCGTGTTCGCTGGAGCTGTCGGAACATGCGCGCCGGTTGCGCAGCCAACTGGCAACGCCCCATTCGCAGCGCTCGGTTGCGCGGATTTCGGCGGTTCTGTTGCCCGGCAAGCCCTGTCTGTGGTTCGAGGATCTGGTCGGGCATTGTCGTCGCGCGGTGCCGACCGAGACGCAGGTGATGGTCAAGCGCGAAGACGAACAGGCGTTTGCGGAACTGAACGCCGCCCACCCGATCTTTGTCGAGGACGCGGCGCGGCTGTTTGCCGAACAGTTGCAGAATGATGCGCGGGTTGGGGATTTCATGGTTGTTGCCAGCCATCAGGAGAGCCTGCACAGCCATGATGCGGTCAGCATCCTGACCGAGGGCGAGACCTTTCGCACCCGTTCTATCGACCCGCAACTGTTCAGGACGCTGATTCACGCCCGTTGACGGGGGCCTGATGCGGGCGGCTGCCCGGCTCGGACAATATGCAGCGCGTTCTATCGGCTTGACAGCGCCCCCCCATGCGGCCAAGCCTGCGCATATGCTGGATGTGCGCCCGGTCGGATATGTCATCGGCTTGCTGATTGCCGCGCTCGGGGCGACGATGCTGGTGCCCATGGTGCTTGATTTCGCCCTGTCGGACGGCAACTGGAACGGCTTTCTTCAGGCGGCGCTGGTCTCTGTCCTGTCGGGGGGGCTGATGGCGCTGGCCTGCGCGAATGGCGTGCGCAAGGGGCTGACCATCGAGCAGACCTTTCTGCTGACCACCGGCGTCTGGGCTGCATTGCCGGTGTTCGGTGCTCTGCCGTTCCTGCTCGGCGCGCCGGGGGCGGGCTGGACCGACGCCTATTTTGAGGCCATGTCCGGCCTGACCACCACAGGCTCGACCGTCTTTTCCGGGCTGGACGATCTGCCGCGCGGCACGCTCTTGTGGCGCAGTATGCTTCAGTGGTTCGGCGGCATCGGCATTATCGTCGTTGCCATGGCGTTCCTGCCCGAACTCCGGGTCGGCGGGATGCAGATTTTCAAGTCAGAAGCCTTTGACACCTTCGGCAAAATCCTGCCCAGAGCAGCAGAGATCGCCTCGCGCATTTCGGCCATCTACATGTTTCTGACCGTTGCCTGTTTCATCGCCTACCGGCTGAGCGGGCTTGGCAGTTTTGATGCGCTCAACCATGCGCTGACGACCATTGCCACCGGCGGGTTTTCCACCGGCGATGCGTCGTTCGGCGCTTATCGGGGGGCACCGGAATATGTGGCCGCCGCCTTTATGCTGCTGGCCGCGTTGCCGTTCGTGCGCTATGTGCAGCTTTTGTCGGGGCAGTCGGCACCGCTGTGGCGCGATGCACAGGTGCGCGGCATGTTCCGGGTGATGCTGGCGCTGGTGCTGGTGTTGGTGCTGTATCGGGTTGCATCAAACGGGGATGCGCTCGCCCCGGCGCTGCGCGAGGTGATTTTCAACCTGACCTCGATTCTGACCGGCACCGGCTATGCCAGCACCGATTATCAGCTCTGGGGGGCCTTGCCGGTGGCGCTGTTCTTCTTTGCCGGTCTGATCGGCGGCTGCGCGGGATCGACCGCCTGCTCGATCAAGATTTTCCGCTATCAGGTTTTTCTGTCGGCGCTGAGGGTGCAGATACGGATGATCAACTCGCCCAGAGGCATCTTTACCCCCCGCTATGACGGGCGACCGGTGGACCATGACGTGCTGAGTTCGGTGATGTCGTTTTTTATGCTCTTCAGCCTGACTTTGGGGGTGCTGGCGGTTCTGCTCAGCATGACCGGGCTTGATTTCATCACCTCGGTGTCGGGGGCGGCGACGGCGTTGGCCAATATCGGGCCGGGGCTGGGGGCAGAGATCGGCCCTGCCGGGAATTTCGCCGGTCTGAACGATGCGGCGAAGTGGATACTGACCGCGGCGATGCTGATCGGGCGGCTGGAGATCATCACGGTTTACGTGCTGTTTACCGTGCGGTTCTGGCGGCGGTGAGGGGGCATTGTGTTTGTGGTGGTGGCGTCGGGGGTGTGGGCAGATGACTGAAAAGACCTCTGCATAATGGCGCATTGGCAACCAATCCATCCCGCCCGGCGGAACTGCCCGGGCAGTGCCTGCCTGCCCCCCGGCAGGCGCTTTGAACGCCTCGACCTTTTGGAACGTATGGACTTTATAGAGAAGGCATCGCCAATATGAAGTATCGGGAAAAGCGCCCGCCCAGGCAGGCGGCTGCCCGGCTGAGCGAATATGCAGAAGTCTTTTTCAGGCCCCGCCTTTTCCCCACCGCCCTTGCGCGCCCCTGCCGGGCAGACTAGAAGCGGCGCGGTCAGGCAGGCGCGTGAAGGGGTGCGAAATGGGCTTCAGGGTGGGAATCGTCGGGCTGCCGAACGTGGGCAAATCCACGCTTTTCAACGCCCTGACCAGAACGGCGGCGGCGCAGGCGGCAAACTTTCCGTTCTGCACCATCGAACCCAATATCGGCGAGGTCGCCGTCCCCGACGCGCGGCTTTCCCGGCTGGCAGAGATCGCCCGTTCTGCCCGGATCGTGCCCGCGCGCATGAGCTTTGTGGACATTGCCGGGCTGGTGAAGGGCGCGTCACGGGGCGAGGGTCTGGGCAACCGCTTCCTCGCCAATATCCGCGAGGTGGACGCCATCGCCCATGTGCTGCGCTGTTTCGGCGGTGACGACATCACCCATGTCGGGGGGGTGGTCGATCCGGTCTCGGATGCCCGCACGGTTGAAACCGAACTGATGCTGGCGGACCTGGACTCTGCCGAGCGCCGGGTGCAGACCCTTGCCCGCAAGACCCGCGGCGGGGACGAGGACGCCCGGCGGCAGGACCGGCTGTTGCGCGCCGCCATCACCGCGCTGGCAGAGGGGCACCCGGCGCGGACGGTTGCGGTGGCCGATGAGGACCGCAAGGCGTGGGGCGAGCTTCAGCTTCTGACCGCAAAGCCGGTGCTCTATGTCTGCAATGTCGGTGAGGACGATGCCGCGACCGGCAACGACCATTCGGCGCGGGTGGCGGAAATGGCGGCGGGCGAGGGGGCGGGCACGGTTGTTATCTCTGCCCGTATTGAGGAAGAGATCGCCCAGCTTGACGAGGATGAGGCCGCGATGTTCATCCGCGAAATCGGGCTGGAGGCGGCGGGGCTGAGCCGTCTGATCCGGGCCGGTTACGACCTGTTGCGCCTTCAGACCTATTTCACCGCCGGACCGAAAGAGGCCCGCGCCTGGACCATCCGCAAGGGCGCGCTGGCCCCGCAGGCCGCAGGCGTGATTCATACGGATTTTGAACGCGGCTTTATCCGGGCCGAGACGGTTTCCTATGCGGATTTCGTTGCGTGTGGCGGAGAGCAGGGCGCGCGGGAGGCGGGCAAGCTGCGGGTTGAGGGCAGGGGGTATGAGGTCAGGGACGGCGATGTGCTGCATTTTCTGTTCAGCGGCTGAAGCGCCGGGGGCGGGCGGTTTGGCCGATAATGCGCCATCATGCAGAGGTCTCTGAAAAAGGATCATCCGGGTAGGAAACCCCGCACAGACAAAGCCCCTGCGGGGGGCAGACCGGCCCGCAGGCCGCGCGGTCCCGCGCCGCCAGCGCCGCCGACACATCATCGGGAGACCACGCCCCCGCACCGACCCGCTCCAGCGTGCCGACAATGCTGCGGACCTGATTGTGCAGAAAGCCCCGCGCCCGCAGGTGAAAGCGGAACTCGGTCCCGTGCGGGACGGCGCGCGCCCCGATCCGTATCTCATCCAGCGTCCTGACCGGCGACCGTGCCTGACACATGGTCGAGCGGAAGGTGGTGAAGTCATGCCGCCCGGTCAGGCGCGCGGCCCCGGCGCGCATCATATCGGCATCAAGCGGGTGGCGGACATGCCACGCCAGCCCCCGGTCATGGGTCAGCGGCGCGCGACGGCTGATCAACCGGAACAGATAGCGCCGCTCAAGGGCCGAAAACCGGGCGTGAAAATCGTCGGCGACGGGGGCCGCGGCAAGCACACAGACCGGGGCGGGCCGCAGATGGTGGTTGAGCGCCTCGCGTAGCCGGAACGGTTCCCACGCCCGGCTCAGATCGCAATGGACCACCTGATGCGTGGCGTGGACGCC
>JPPB01000033.1 GCA_001483205.1 alpha proteobacterium 3107 | reverse complement strand
GCGGTTCGAGTTGAATGGCGGATCAAGATAGATCAGGTCCACGCATTCATCATTCATCCCCCGCAGGATGTGCAGGTTGTCACCGGTCCAGATCGTCCCGTCGGCGAAGTTTGGCGCGTTCATCCCCTCAACTCTCTGCCATCATTCCGCCGCCATCGTCTTTGCCCCTGCCCCGCGCGCCCGCGCATTGGCCGACAGTTCTGCCATCACCCCCGAGGCCCGCGCAATCGGGTTGGTCAGATAGAAATCGGCAATCGGATTGCAGAACGGGCCGCTGTCGGGCGCATCGGGCGGTATCGCTTGCCATTCGTTTTTCGGCACGGAGCCGATCCCGGCCAGATGCGGCACCTCTGCCACCAACGCCCGGCGCAACTCTGCCAGACTGTCATAGGGCAGGGTCGCGCCCGTCCCGGCACTGAGCGCCCGCAGTATTGCCCAGTTTTCCTTGGCCTCACCCGGCGGAAAGGCGGCACGCAGGGCCAGTTGCGGGCGGCCCTCGGTATTGACAAAAAGCGCGTTTTCCTCGGTATAGGCGGCAGAGGGCAGGATCACATCGGCCCGATGCGCGCCCCGGTCGCCATGGCTGCCCTGATAGATCACGAAAGCGCCCGGCGCGATGTCGATCTCATCCGCACCAAGATTCAGGATCACATCCGCCCCCTCAAGCGCCGCCGAAAGGCCGCCCTCGGTCACCGCGCCCGCATCCATCGCCCCCACCCGGGCCGCCGCCGTGTGCAGGACGAGGAACGCCGAATCCGTCATTTCGGCGAATTTCATCGCCTGGCCCAGCACCGCCGCGCCATCCGCGCCGAGAAGCGCACCCTGACCGATAATGACCACGGTCTTTTTGGCCCTGGCGTCGGAATTGTCGCCCTCGTTCAGCCTGACCAGATCACTGCTGCCGGTGCCAAGGTGGAAATAATCATACGTCAGGTCAACGGCTTCCCCGATCAGGCCGATCTTCGCGCCGTTCAGCCAAGCCTTGCGGATGCGCGCGTTCAGCACCGGGGCCTCATCGCGCAGATTGGTGCCGATCAGCATGATCGCTTGCGCACTGTCGATGTCCCCGATGGATGCGGTGCCGGCATAGGCCGCGCGGTTGCCCGCAGGCAGCTTTGCCCCATCAACCCGGCACTCAATCGCACCACCCAGCCCCCCGACCAGTTGCCTTAGCGCAAACGCCGCCTCGACCGGGGCCAGATCACCGACCAGACCGGCAACCTTCTTTGCGCCCTTCATCGCCCCGGCGGCCTTGCCCAGGGCTTCCTGCCATGTGGCCGGGCGCAGCCTGCCGCCGTCGTCACGCATATAGGGCCGGTCCAGCCGCTGGCGGCGCAGGCCGTCCCAGATGAACCGTGTCTTGTCGGAAATCCATTCCTCATTCACCCCGTCATGGTTGCGCGGCAGAATGCGCCTGACTTCGCGCCCTCTGGCATCGACACGGATATTCGACCCCAGCGCATCCATCACATCGATGGTTTCGGTCCGGCTGAGCTCCCATGGCCGCGCGGTAAAGGCGTAGGGTTTCGAGGTCAGTGCCCCCACCGGGCACAGGTCGATAATGTTGCCTTGCAGGTTGCTGTCGAGCGTCCGGTTCAGATAGCTGGTGATCTCGGCATCTTCGCCACGGCCCGTTTGCCCCATCTGGGTGATCCCGGCGACCTCGGTGGTGAAGCGCACGCAACGGGTGCAGGAAATGCAGCGGGTCATGGCGGTGGCCACCAGCGGGCCAAGGTCAAGGTCATCCACCGCGCGCTTGGCCTCGGTAAAGCGGCTGAAATCGACCCCATAGGCCATCGCCTGATCCTGAAGGTCGCATTCCCCGCCCTGATCGCAGATCGGGCAATCAAGCGGATGGTTGATCAGCAGGAACTCCATCACCCCTTCACGGGCTTTTTTGACCATGGGCGAGTTGGTGCGGATCACCGGCGGCTGTCCCTCCGGCCCCGGCCGCAAATCCCTGACCTGTATGGCGCAGGAGGCCGCGGGCTTTGGCGGGCCGCCCACGACCTCGACCAGACACATCCGGCAATTCCCGGCGATCGACAGCCGTTCGTGATAGCAGAAGCGCGGAATTTCCACTCCGGCCTGTTCGCAGGCCTGAATCAGCGTCATCGCCGGATCAACCTCAATTTCCCGACTGTCGATGACGATCTTGCGAAGGTCACTCATGGTCCTGTCCCCGCTGTTCCTGCGCCCGCCGGTCACTGCTCATCCGTGGGTCATGTGTTCCGGTCATGGCGTCCCTATCTGGCCCTCAGCAACGCGCCAATGGCGCTTGAGCGCGCGATTTCCCTGTGGCCGAAGGCGCAGAGGGTTTCCGGCTTTTCCCGGTCCACCCCGTTATCCGCAAGGTATTTCTCGCCGATTGCCTTCAGCCGGTCCTTATCGGCCTCGCTGTCCACGAAGGCGTCAATTTCAGCCTGGCTGTAGCCCAGTTCAAGCGCCTGCCGCTCAAGCGATTTCAGATAAAAATAGCCCTTGATCAACCGCCCCGAAATACTGTCGCACTTCTTGCGTATCTCATTGGCAAGCCCGGCGATCAGAAGGCCATTGTTGATATGCCTGACCTCGCTCAGTGGTGGCCTGTCGGGTGCCGCCCCGGTGGTCCCGGCGGGGCCGCTCCCCCCGGCGGCAAAAGCAAGTGCAGCGGCGCAGAGGCACAACGTCGGGGCGCGGCGGATGATGGGCGCGCGTCCGGTCATCTTGCCATACACCTGCCGGAAAAGGTCAGCGTCTCGCCGCTCTGCCCGAACGCCCAATCGCCGGTTGCCGGGTCAAGCCGCCACTCGGTATCGGAATTGCCGTAATTGAACAGGCAGTATCCGGTTGCCTGAAAGCGCACGCTCTCGCGCACGTCATCCAGCCCGGCCCCGCGGGAGGCCACCGACACCGTGAAGGTCCGGCGGTCCGTGCCTTTCGACAGGCGGGCCTTGTAGATCAGGGCGCTCTCGCCCTCGCCCGCGGCCTCGCCCACGCCCGAACCGAAGAGCTGCCGGACCGCACCGCATCCGGTGAGCGACAGGCACAGGGCCACAAGGATTGCCGGGCGCAGGGCCGCTCGGATGATGAGTGTCATGTCAGTTTTAACTCCGCTTTCAACCACCCTGGCATGTCGCTTGCCGGACGCAGATGCTCGGGGCGACCATACCACGGTCTGCACGATACCGCATAAAGACCTCTTCGCCAATATCGCCTGTGTCGGTATCGCCCATCCCCTACTCCGCCGCCACCGCGCCCATGCGGCCCCGGCGTTTATGGGCAATGCGGTCTTCGATCTCATCCCTGAAATGGCGGATCAGGCCCTGGATCGGCCAGGCGGCAGCGTCACCGAGCGCACAGATGGTATGGCCTTCGACCTGTTTGGTGACCGACAAGAGCATGTCGATCTCTTCCGGCCCTGCATCGCCCGTCACCAGCCGCTCCATCACCCGCATCATCCAGCCGACACCTTCGCGACACGGCGTGCATTGGCCGCAGCTTTCATGCTTGTAGAATTTCGACAGCCGCCAGATCGCCCGGATCACATCGGTCGAGCGGTCCATCACGATCACCGCTGCGGTGCCAAGGCCCGAACGCTGTTCGCGCAGCCAGTCGAAATCCATGATCGCGTCCGCGCACACCGCCGCGGGCAGCAGCGGCACCGACGACCCGCCGGGGATCACCGCCTTCAGATTGTTCCAGCCGCCGCGCACGCCGCCACAGTGCTTTTCCAGAAGTTCCTTCAGCGGGATCGACATTTCCTCTTCGACCACACAAGGGGCGTTCACATGGCCGGAAATGGCGAAAAGTTTGGTCCCGGCGTTGTTCGGGCGGCCAAAAGAGGAAAACCACCCCGCGCCACGCCGCAGGATCGTCGGTGCCACCGCAATCGATTCGACATTGTTCACCGTCGTCGGGCACCCGTAAAGCCCCGCCCCCGCCGGAAAGGGCGGTTTCATCCGCGGCATTCCCTTCTTGCCTTCAAGGCTCTCGAGCAGCGCAGTTTCCTCGCCGCAGATATAGGCCCCGGCCCCGTGATGCAGATAAAGGTCGAAATCCCAGCCTGATCGGGCCGCGTTCCGGCCCAACAGCCCGGCATCATAGCATTCGTCGATTGCCGCCTGAAGCGCCTCGCGCTCACGGATGAACTCGCCGCGAATATAGATGTAGCAGGTATGCGCCCCCATCGCGAAAGAGGCAATCAGCGCGCCCTCGATCAGCGTGTGAGGATCGTGGCGCATGATCTCGCGATCCTTGCAGGTGCCCGGCTCTGATTCGTCGGCGTTGATCACCAGATACGCCGGGCGGCCATCGCTTTCCTTGGGCATGAACGACCATTTCAGCCCGGTCGGAAACCCGGCCCCGCCTCGGCCCCGCAGGCCCGACGCCTTGATCTCTTCGACGATCCAGTCGCGGCCTTTGCCGATCAGACCCGCCGTGCCGTCCCAATGGCCGCGCGCCCGCGCCCCGGCAAGGCTGCGGTCCCCCATCCCGTAGAGGTTGGTGAATATCCGGTCCTGATCCTTCAGCATCGCCGTTATCCTTCGTTTGCCGGTGTCCCCCGGCGCGCCCGTGTCATCCCCGGCGTTTCCGCCACATGGCCGTTGCCACCACCAGCGCCCATATGAACGCGGCAATCGCGGCAAAGTCGAGAAGAAAGACATAGCGGGCCTCAAGCCCCAGCTTTCCGCCCAGCCATTGCCCGCCCAGCCAGAAGAGCGCCGTCGCCACAATCACCACCGCCAGCACCCGCGCCCGGCGCGCCATCGCCCGGTCCTGTTCCTGCTCAGGCATCATGGTCATCTGCGCCTCATGCGTCTGCGTCTCTGCCACCTGCTGTGGCAAGCGCTCTTGTGTGCCCGTCATGCCGCGCCTCCGACTGTCGGATGCGGTTGCTTCGCCCGCTCTTCATCCAGAAACAGACCCCACGCCTTCTTGCCCTTACGACTGTTGCAGTTGCCGCAAAGGGCGATGCGGTTTGACTGGTCATCTTCGCCGCCACGCACACGCGGGATGCGGTGGTCAAGGTGGAGATCAACGGCGCGCAGGTTCTCCGAGTCGCAATACGGGTTTGCGCATCGGCGGCCCTGCCGGTTCCACAAGGATTGCCTGAGCTTGGCATCCGGTATGCTCGGAACATCCGTGCGGCGAATGGATTTGCGAATTGTGACCGGGCGGTCAACCATGTTGAGGCGGGTTTCATCCGCCAACCGGTCACGGGTCACCTGCTCGGCAACCGGGTCAATATCAATGCCGATCCACTGGCGTTGCAACTGTTCTGCGGAAATGCACGTCGTTGCGCAGCCAGCGAACGGGTCAAGCACGATGTCGCCAATATCCGTCGCGCATTCGATCAATCGCCGGTAAAGGCTGACCGGCTTCCGTGTGGTCCATTCGACCTTGCTGCTTTCCGCCTGCACCACGTCAAGCCATATGTCGTCGCGCTTTCGGCCAGGCTGTTCGTCCAAATATCGCTTGTAGCGCGGCACTCGGCCCGGAGCCAACTGGACTATCCTGCCTTCTGCATGGGCCTTCTCCATGCGTTCCTTGGTCCAGCGCCATACCCGCTCGACGCCAAGAAATTCGTAGGTCAGGTT
>JPPB01000032.1 GCA_001483205.1 alpha proteobacterium 3107 | reverse complement strand
CTGCCCGGTCTTACGACCGGGCGGGACAGGTTGGCCACTGACGTGCCAATATGCAAAGGTCTTGGCCTTATCCGCGGGTAAGCTGCCCCCCGCCGCCGCCCCTATCGCCTAAACCAGCCGGGACGCCGCCACCGCCGCGCGCACGAAATCGGCAAATAACGGGTGCGGGGCGAACGGTTTCGACTTCAGCTCGGGGTGGAACTGCACCCCGATGAACCACGGATGATCCTGCCATTCGACAATCTCGGGCAAGCGCCCGTCCGGGGACATGCCGGAGAATTTCAGCCCGCACCGCTCAAGCTGCTCCCGATACTTTATATCAACCTCATAGCGGTGGCGGTGGCGCTCTTCAATCGCCGTCGCGCCATAGATACCGGCCACCTGCGAGCCTTCGCGCAGCACAGCACTGTAAGCGCCCAGACGCATGGTGCCGCCCTTGTCGTCATCGGCCCTGCGCGTCACCGTCTGATTGCCGCTGACCCATTCCTTCAGGTGATAGACAACGGTGGTGAACCGCTGCTTTCCGGCTTCGTGGTCGAACTCCTCGGACCCCGCATCGCCAAGATCGGCCACATTCCGGGCCGCCTCGATCACCGCCATCTGCATCCCCAGACAAATGCCCAGATAAGGCACCTTGCGCTCTCGGGCGAACCGGGCGGCCCGGATCATGCCCTCGGTGCCGCGTTCCCCGAACCCGCCCGGCACCAGAATGGCGTGAAAGCCCTCCAGATGGCCCGCCGGGTCTTCGCGCTCGAAAAGCTCCGCATCCACCCATTCCACATTCACCCTTGTGCGGTTCGCCATGCCGCCATGAACCAGCGCCTCGGCAATCGACTTATAGGCGTCTTCAAGCTGGGTGTATTTGCCGATGATGGCGATTTTCACCTCGCCCTCGGGGTTGGAAATCCGGTCCGCCACGTCATGCCAGCGGCCAAGGTCCGGCGGCAGCGCGGGGTCCATACCGAAAGCATCGAGAACCGCCCGGTCCAGGCCTTCGTGATGATAGGCAAGCGGGGCCTCATAGATCGACTTCAGATCATAGGCCGCAATCACACTGTCCGGGCGCACATTGCAGAAAAGCGCCAGTTTTTCGCGCTCCTTCGCCGGGATCGGCCCCGCCGACCGGCAAACCAGAACATCCGGCGCAATGCCGATAGAGCGCAGCTCTTTCACCGAATGCTGTGTTGGTTTGGTCTTCAGCTCGCCCGCCGCCTCCATATAGGGCAAAAGCGTGAGGTGCATGAAAATGCACTGCCCGCGCGGTTTGTCCTGACTGAACTGGCGGATGGCCTCGAAAAACGGCAGCCCTTCGATGTCGCCCACCGTGCCGCCGATCTCGCACAGCATAAAATCGGCCCCGTCGTCACCGTTATTGATGAACGCCTTGATTTCATTGGTCACATGGGGGATGACCTGAATGGTCTTGCCCAGATAATCGCCCCGGCGTTCCCTCTCCAGCACTCTGGAATAGATGCGGCCCGAACTGACGGAATCGGTCGCGCGGGCCGACACGCCGGTGAAACGCTCATAATGGCCGAGGTCGAGATCGGTTTCCGCGCCGTCATCGGTGACGAACACTTCGCCATGCTCAAAGGGGGACATGGTGCCGGGATCAACATTGAGGTAGGGGTCGAGTTTGCGCAGCCGGACGGAATGGCCGCGGGCCTGCAAAAGCGCGCCGAGGGCCGCCGAGGCCAGCCCCTTGCCCAGGGACGAAACCACCCCCCCCGTGATGAAAACATACCGCACCATCGGGTCGGTCCCCCGTGATTGACTGTTGTTGGCCAGCGTCCGACACCCGAGGCCCGTTCAGGGCGACGGCATCACGGGATTTGAGTCGTAACGGATTCGGCGGGGGCGCGCAACAGGGGCACGGGATGCTGCAAGGCCGGGCGGGACAAAGGCAAGCTGTTGTGGCTCATGTCACTCGTCAGCGCGGGCGGGGGCCAGAGGCTCTTCTTCCGTCGAGGGCGGCAGCAGGCTCCCCCCTTCCGTCAGGTCAGGCGCTTCTGCGGCGGCGGGCGCGTCGATTCCCAGCCGGTCCACCACCGAAGACCCGGCGGAATTGCGGGCCGCCAGCAGCGTCAGGGCGGTGGATGTTATGATAAAGGCGATTGCCACCAGCCAGGTCAGTTTGCCCAGGGCGGTCAGGGGGGCGCGTCCGGCCATTGCCCCGCCACCGCCGCCGATGCCCAGGCCCCCGCCCTCGGACCGCTGCAACAGAACGATGCCGATCAGAAAAAGGGCAAGGATCAGGTGGATGACAAGGATGACGTTTTCCATGGGGTGTCCGGCCAAGGCTGTTCGATGCAGCTATCTACGCGCTCCGCTCGCGCCCCGCAACCCCGGTCAGCGGAAATTGAACCGTGGGTTTGTGCGGGCGGTGGCGGGGCGGATGGTTTGGGGGGCGGTGCGTCAATATACAGAGGTCTCCGGCCGCATTTTCGGTTCCGGGCCGGGCGCGCAACCGCTATAGGGGGCGGGGTCTGACCAGCACCGGGGAAAATCATGGCCAATGTCGTTGTCGTCGGCGCTCAGTGGGGCGACGAGGGAAAAGGCAAGATCGTTGACTGGCTCAGCGAGCGGTCCGATGTGATCGTCCGCTTTCAGGGCGGGCATAATGCCGGGCACACGCTGGTTATTGACGGCGCGGTCTACAAGCTGAACGCGCTGCCGTCCGGTGTGGTGCGGGGCGGCAAGCTGTCGGTCATCGGCAATGGCATGGTGCTGGACCCGTGGCATCTGACCCAGGAGATCGGGGCGATTCGCGCACAGGGGGTCGAGGTGACACCCGACACGCTGATGATCGCCGAGAACACGCCGCTGATCCTGCCCTTTCACGGTGAATTGGACCGGGCGCGCGAGGCGCAGAACACCCTGACCAGAATCGGCACGACAGGGCGCGGCATCGGGCCGTGCTATGAAGACAAGGTGGGCCGCCGGGCGATCCGGGTGGCGGACCTGGCCGATGACAGCACACTCCGGCGGCGCGTGGACCGGGCGCTCATTCACCATGACGCCCTGCGCGCCGGGCTGGGGTTGCCCCCCATCGACCGCGCGGCGCTTCTGGACGACCTGCACCGGGTCGCGCCGGAGATACTGAAATATGCCGGGCCGGTCTGGAAGGTGATGAACGAACAGCGCCGGGCGGGGAAAAGGATTTTGTTCGAGGGGGCGCAGGGCGCGTTGCTCGACATTGATTTCGGCACCTATCCCTTTGTCACCTCGTCGAATGTGATTGCCGGGCAGGCGGCCACCGGGGCCGGGATCGGGCCGGGGGCAATCGACTTTGTGCTGGGAATCGTCAAGGCCTATACGACCCGCGTCGGCGAAGGGCCGTTTCCGACCGAACTGGAGGGCGACAACGGCCGGCGTCTGGGCGAGCGGGGGCATGAGTTCGGAACCGTGACCGGGCGCCGCCGCCGCTGTGGGTGGTTCGACGCGGTGCTGGTGCGTCAGGCCTGCGTGACCTCGGGCGTCAACGGCATTGCGCTGACCAAGCTCGATGTTCTGGACGGGTTTGATGAGCTGGCGATCTGCGTCGGGTATGATCTGGATGGCGCGCGGCTGGATCATCTGCCGACTGCGGCGGACCGGCAGGCCCGTTGCACACCGGTCTATGAAACCGTTCCGGGCTGGACAGAAACCACCCGGGGGGCGCGCAGGTGGGCCGACCTGCCTGCCAATGCGATCAAATACGTGCGCCGGGTTGAAGAGCTGATCGGCTGTCCGGTGGCGCTGTTGTCCACCAGCCCCGAGCGCGAGGACACCATCCTCGTCACTGATCCCTTCGCAGACTGATGCGGCTTGGTTACAAAGCCCGCCGTCGCTGGTCGCTGATCATCCTGCTGATCGGTATGCCGCTGTATGTGGTGGCGACGGTCACGGTGATGACCCTGTTCCCCCGGTTGCCGGTGCCGTTGGAACTGGCGGTTTATGCGGTTCTGGGCATCCTGTGGGCGCTGCCGTTCAGGTTTGTCTTTCGCGGGGTGGGCCGGGCTGAGGCAGACGGGCAGGACAGCCGGGGCGGGGAAGAGGCCGGGAAAGAGTGAAGGCCGCTGCATGATAATCAAGCCGGGCAGCCGCCTGCCTGGGCAGGCGCTTTTCGCGACAATTCACACTGGTGATGGTCTTGATATAAAGCCCATACGCTTCAACGGACGGAAACGTTTAGAGCGCCTGCCGGGGGGCAGGCAGGCGCTGCCCGGCGCAAGCGCCGGGCGGACGGCTTGGCCACTGACACGCCCTTATACACAGGTCTTTTCCGGGACGGGCCTCACTCCCCGGCGGCCAGCACATAGGGGCGAAAGCGCGTGGTTGCGGCGATATTGAAATACCCGTGCCGGACCTTTGCGATCTTGCCCTCGCGCAGCAACAGACCAAAGGCGCGCAGGCTTTCCTCCCGACTGAACGCATTTTCGCCCGTATAACCGGCAACAAGCGCCATGATATGGGGGCGTTTGAAATCGGGGCTGCCCTCGACAAAGCGGGTATAGGCGGCGGCGGCCTCCAGAAGGTCGGGCAGGCTCTCGGCCCCCGCACCCTCGGCGAAGTTTCTGAACGATGTATCGGCGGCAAAGATGGTCTCATCCGTATTGTCACCGGACGCGCCCGCCGTATCTGCGCCGTTTCGCGCGACACCGGTGGCACCCGGCACCGGGTCCGTCGGTTGCTCGCCTGCCTTGCCGTCCCCCGCCCCCGCCCCAAACCGGTCGATACGCTGAAGCGAAGTCAGCACCATCGGCGCGTTTTGCGGGCCCGGATCGCCGGATTGCTGCGCCCCGGATTTTTTGCGCGCCGGGGGGGGCGGGTGAACAACCCTTGCCAGATCAGCACGATAGGCGTCTTTGTCCCAAACCTGGCGGTCAGTCATTTCCGAGGCAGCCTTGCGGTCAGCGACGGTCGCGGCAACCGCCGCGCGCAGATGCGAGATGGCCGAGCGCCGACGGCTGGTTTCGGGGTTGTCGAGCAGGGAATTGGTTTCCTCCAGCAGCCGGGCGACACTCGCACCCTCGCCGGAATCGTCATCGGCCAGAATCTTGCGCCCGTTGCGGGGTTTGTTCGGGGGGGTGTCCTGTGTGCGGGGGGGGGCCTCTTTCCGGGCCTCATCCTGCTTGCGGGCGTTGTCTTCCTTCCGGGTCTTCTTTTCCTCTTTCAGAATGGTGTCGAGCGCCGCCGCCAGCGCCTGATCATCCCCCGGTTCGCGGGGGGCTTCGGCGGCTTGCGGGGCGTCGTCTTTCGATTCCGGCACCGCGTGATCCGGCAACAAAGGCCCGCTGGCCGCATCCCCCCCCTGCACATCCCGCGCCCTATCATCCCCCGCCGGGGCGTCCGCCTTCAGCACAAGCGGTCTGGCAGAACGCCCACCGTTGCCCTCTGCCGGTGTGGATGGCACCGCCTTGTTCCGGGCGATCACCGCCCGAATATGGTCGAGCTTCCCGGCCATGCTGTCGGGCGTGAACTGATGGGGCGTCGCGTTGTCCGCCACAGGTTCAGCGGTGGCGGGCACCTGCGGCTGAGCGGCGCGGTCTGCCGCCCCCCCGACCGAAGACCGGGCCTCATCCCGGACACAGAGCACAATAC
>JPPB01000031.1 GCA_001483205.1 alpha proteobacterium 3107 | reverse complement strand
GGGGGGTGTGGCAACAGTATGGCCTGACGACCGGGTTTTGAGTCCAAACCCCGGCCCTGATCCCGCCCGGCGCTTGCGCCGGGCCGCGCCGTCCGACCCCTCAATGGGGTGGGCGGCGCGCGCCTCATTGCGGAGCAGACGCGGCCTTTAGGGGGCAGCTTATCCGCGGATAAGGTCAAGACCTCTGACATATTGGCTTGAGCCGGGCAGCCGCCTGCCCGGGCGGGTGCTTTACGCTGCAAAAGGTCGAGACGTTCAAAGCCCCTGCCGGGGGGTAAAGCCCTACCCCGCGTTCCGCAGATCACGCGACAGGCGGTCAATATCGCGCCCGCGCGCATCCAGCATGGCCCCGATTTCCTCGCGCTCCACCCGCGTCATGCTGACACCCTCAACCACCATGTCGAAAAACAGGTTTCTGCCCCCGGCTTCCCGGACCAGAAAATCGACGCGCACGGGCGGCTTGCCGTCGGGATGCACAACGGCCCGCACCTCATACCAGCTTTTGACGGCGGCGGCGCGGTCAACCTCGATCCTGCTGCCGACAAATTCGCGCAACCGACGCCCGTATTTGCGCGCGATATAGCCCTCAAGCGCATCGACGAAGGTCTCGAGCTGCGCCCGGCTGATGGCGCGTGCCTCGGCCCCCAGAATCCGCCGGGCAATGATCTGCGTATTCGCATAGCGCTCGAATATGCCTTCCAGTTCGCGCAGCATCCGGGCCTCAGACTCCCCCGAAGCGGCAATGGCATTCATGTCGTCCACAAGCCTGCCGATCAGTTGCCGGGCCTGCTCGATGGTCAGCGCACAGGCGCGGTGCGGCAGTGCCCCGATGATTGCGGCGGCGGACAGCCCGGCCAGCACTGTGCGGCGATTCAGCCTATTCATCATATAAATCCCCGAACAGGTCATCAATTTCATCGGCTTCTTCGGCCTGAAAGTCAACCCCCAGCCGGAAGCGCCGGTTGTCGAGATACAGCCTGCGCGCCTGCGCATAGCTGTCCTGGCTGTCATACAGGATCGCGTCAATGGTGGCGGAATGCTCATACCGGCTGTCCACCCCGGCAAGCGCCGCCGCCCCGCCCCGGATGGCGTCACCATCGGAAAAGGCGGCAACATAGGCCAGCGGATTGGTGAACAGATCAACCACAATCCCGGCGGCGCGCCGCTCGGTGGCGGGGCCGAGAACCGGCAGAGTCAGGAAATTGCCCTCTGCCACCCCCCAGACATGCAGGGTTTCGCCGAAATCGGTGGGGCGTTCCGGGATGCCCATATCCGTCGCCGGATCAAGCACACCGCCAAGCCCGAAGGTGGTGTTCATGGCAAAGCGCATTGCATTGGTCAGCGCGTCTTCGGCCTTCAGTTGCAGGACGTTGTTCACGACCTTGGCGGGGAGCGACAGATTGGCGGCGAAATTGGCAATGCCCCGGCGCGCGGGGCGGGGAACGCCTGTGCCGTAAGCCTGCGCAACCGGTCTGATCACGCTGCGGTCAAGGGCGACGTTGACATCGTGGATGCGGCGGTTTTGCGGCTCATACGGGTCAAGGATGCCCCCCGGCGTTGACGGGGCGGAACAGGCGGCAAGAACCGCCAGGGCAAGACCGGCGGCGACCACGGGGAATAATCTGTAATGGGCCGGTTTCATCGGTCTCTGGTCCCTCTGGGCTGGTTTT
Source organism: alpha proteobacterium 3107 (assembly GCA_001483205.1). Classification (GTDB taxonomy): domain Bacteria; phylum Pseudomonadota; class Alphaproteobacteria; order Rhodobacterales; family Rhodobacteraceae; genus 3107. Next base: position 3,926 of record JPPB01000031.1, on the reverse strand, counting down.
GCCAGCGCTTCAGATAAGGGGTTTTTCAGCATAATCCAATGCGCAATCCGCCGGGTGATCAATATGTGATCAATCCGCGACATATCCGGGTATTGCCCGCCCCCGGTGTTTCCGGGAGTGTTTTCGGTAGGCGCACTCCTTGAAGAGACCTCTGCATAATTGCGCATCGGCTGCCAAACCGTCTGCCCGGCTCGACCAACATGCAGAGGTCTTTTGGTGTTTTACCCGCCCCCAAGGTCGGCTAGACTTGCGCAGGCATCAACCCGGAGGATTTTTCATGGGCAATCACACGTCCCGTCTGGCCGCGCTCGGCATCACCCTGCCGGACGCACCCGCTCCGTCGGCAAACTACGTCCCCTATGCCGTCACCGGCGATCTTGTCCATGTTTCCGGGCAGGTTTCGGCCACTGCCGACGGCCTGATCACCGGCAAACTGGGCGACACGATGTCAACCGAAGACGGGGCCGCCGCCGCGCGCATCTGTGCGATGTTGCTGCTGTCGCAGGTCAGGGCGGCCTGTGGCGGCGATCTTGACCGGCTGGTCCGGGTGGTCAAGCTGACCGGCTTTGTCAACGCGACACCGGACTATGGCGATCAGCCCCAAGTCATCAACGGCGCATCGGATTTCATGGTCGAGGTGCTGGGGGACGCGGGCCGGCACGCGCGATCCGCCGTTGGCATGGCGTCCCTGCCCTTTGGCGTGGCGGTCGAGATCGAGGGGATATTCCAGATCAGATGATCCCGCTGCCGCAGGCTTTCCTGACCGTCCCGCTGGCGCATCGGGGGCTGCATGACCTTACCGCGGGCCGCCCCGAGAACTCGCTGGCGGCGGCGCGGGCGGCAATCGGGGCCGGTTACGGGATTGAGCTTGACATCCGGGCCTCGGGCGATCACCGGGCGATGGTGTTCCATGACCATGACATGAGGCGGCTGACCGGCAGGCCGGGCGACATCGGGGGGTGCTCGCGGGCCGAATTGCGGCGGGTCGGGCTGATCGGAAATGGTGAGCCGGTGCCGACGCTGGAGGCATTTCTGGATCTGGTGGCGGGGCGGGTGCCGCTGTTGATCGAGATCAAGGACCGGGACGGCACGATGGGGCCGGGGGATGGTGCGCCGGAAAAGGCGGTCACCGGGGCGCTCTGCGGCTATTCCGGCCCGGTGGCGGTCATGTCCTTCAACCCCCATTCGGTGGCGGCGATGGCCGAATACGCCCCGGATGTTCCGCGCGGCCTGACGACAGAGGACTGGACGGGCCGGGATGCCGCCGCAATCCCCGCCGCCCGGCGCGCAAGTCTGCGCCGGATTGCCGGTTTCGACCGGGTGGGGGCGTCATTCATCAGCCATCACGCGGCTGATCTGGCAAGCCCTCATGTCGCGGCACTGAAGGCGCGGGGGGTGCCGGTTTTGTGCTGGACGGTGCGCAGCCCGGAGGAAGAGGCCCGCGCCAGACAGGTGGCCGACAATGTGACCTTTGAGGGATATATGGCCCCATGTCCCGCCGGGTGACGCGCCGCCCGACCACGCCGGTTGCGATGCAAAGGGAGCAAAACGGATGAGCAACGCGCCGGTCGAAATCAGCATCATCGGGTCGCTTAGCCTGATCGCCGGGGCGGAATGGGACGCCTGCGCCTGCCCCGAGGCCACAGACGGCGGCAGACCGGCAGACCCGTTCACCACCCACCGGTTTCTCGGCGCGCTGGAAGACAGTGGTTCGCTCGGTCCCGGAACCGGGTGGTCGCCGTGCCACCTGATCGCACGGCAGGGCAAAGAGGTGATCGCCGTCGCCCCGCTCTACGCCAAGACCCACAGCCAGGGCGAATATGTCTTTGATCATGCCTGGGCGCACGCTTATGAGCAGGCGGGCGGGGCGTATTATCCCAAGCTGCAACTGGCGGTCCCGTTCACCCCGGTCACCGGCAGGCGGTTTCTGGCCGCGCCGGGGCACGAGGCCACGGGCATGGCCGCACTGATGCAGGGGGCGGCACATCTGGCGGGCGAACATGGCCTGTCTTCGGTCCATGTGACGTTCTGCACCGGGGCAGAGGCGGCGGCGGCCACCGGCCTTGGCTGGCTGCACCGCACCGGGCAGCAATTCCACTGGCAGAATGACGGTTATGCCTGTTTTGACGCCTATCTTGCCGCCCTGTCATCGCGCAAACGCAAGAACATCCGCAAGGAAAGGCAGGCCGCGCAGGCGTTCGGCGGCACCATCCACCGGCTGACCGGTGACCGGATCAGGCCCGAACACTGGCGGGCCTTCTGGCACTTCTATCAGGACACCGGCGCGCGCAAATGGGGCCACCCATACCTGACCCGCGCCTTTTTCGACCTGGCGCAGGAACGGCTTCGCGATGACATCCTGCTGATTATGGCGGAACGCGGCGGGCGCTGGGTGGCGGGCGCGATGAACCTGATCGGGCGCGATGCGCTGTATGGCCGCTATTGGGGGTGCGCCGAACATCACCCCTGCCTGCATTTTGAACTGTGCTATTATCAGGCGATGGAGGCGGCAATGGCGATGGGGCTGAGCCGGGTCGAGGCTGGCGCACAGGGCGGGCACAAGCTGGCGCGCGGCTATATGCCGGTCACGACCCACTCGCTGCACTGGATCGCCGACCCCGGCTTTCGCCGCGCCGCAGAGGCCTATCTGCAAGCGGAACGCCGCGCCGTCGATGATGAAATCGGGATGCTGAACGCACTCGGCCCGTTCAGATCAGAGCAATAAGGAGCAAGGGAAATGACGGACATTCTGACCGGGCAGGAGCGAGAGGCGCAGCTTGCCCCGCTGATTGCAGATGGCTGGGCGATGGCAGACGGGCGCGATGCGATCACCAAGACATTCCGGTTCGCGAATTTCGTTCAGGCGTTCGGCTGGATGACCCGCTGTGCGCTGTGGGCGGAAAAGTGGAACCACCACCCGGAATGGGAAAATGTCTATAACAAAACCACTGTCATTCTGACGACGCATGATGTAGGGGGGGTGAGTGCGCTCGACATCAGGCTGGCGCGCAAGATGGACGCCCTGGCCTTGCAGGGCTGAACCGGGTTTTCAAGTGGAACACGAGCGGAGATGAGGAACAGATGGTGGACATGATTATCAACATTGCCTCTGCGATTGGTATTGCGGTGGCGGCGTTCTGGGTCAGCGGTCTTGTCAGAAACCGGATAGAGCGCGCATCTGAGCTGCATGAGCGTTTCGACCCGACCCTGGCGAATTTTCTCGGCAGCGTCGCGCGCTGGGCCATTCTTGCGCTCGCGGGCATCTTTATCCTCAGCCGTTTCGGGATCGAGACGACATCGCTGGCGGCGATTGTCGGTGCGGCGGGCATCGCCATCGGCCTTGCGTTGCAGGGGTCGCTGTCCAACCTGGCGGCGGGGGTTCTGCTGGTGGCGTTCCGCCCGTTCAAGGTGGGCCATTATATCAGCACCGCAGAGCAATCGGGCACGGTGGATGCGGTGACGCTGTTCACGACCGAGCTGACGACGCCGGACAATGTAAAGATCATCGTGCCGAACGGGGATGTGTTTTCGTCGGCGATTATCAATTATTCGCATTACGATACCCGCCGGTGCGATCTGGTCTTTGGCGTGTCCTATGACAGCGACCTGAAAAAGGCCGAGAAGATCATCCGGGACTGCATCAGGGCCGACGCCCGCGCCCATGAAGAGCCGGAGCCGTTTGTCATGGTCACCAATCTGGGGGACAGTTCGGTCGATTTCACGGTTCGGGTGTGGTGCAACAGCGATGACTACTGGAATATGAAGTTTGACCTGACCCGCGCGGTCAAGGACGCCTTTGACAAGGGCAAGATCGATATTCCGTTCCCGACCAGAATTGAGATTCGGAAAGCCGTGTAACGGGGGGTGAGGCCCGTCTCGGAAACGGTCCGGTGGACCGTTTCAGGGCCGAACGGGCGGAGCCCAAA
>JPPB01000030.1 GCA_001483205.1 alpha proteobacterium 3107 | reverse complement strand
TCTGTTTGCTCCTTCGAAAGGTTGAGCAAACTCTACGATAAAACGAGGGAAGTTGCGGGGGGCAGGTCAAAACCCACTTGTCCCTATTGAGGGAAAAGATGCTTTTCGTGCTGATGCGGAAAGAAAATTCTTGATCGTATGAAGCGGATAGTCCCATCTTACCAAGATCATGTGCCTTGTGTGCCATGCGATTTTCCTTTTTGGTATTCCCTTATATAATTCCGATTTTTCGCAAGGGCGCAAGGCCGGTCAGGACGGGCCGATCATCCTGCATTCCCGTCTCTGGGCCTGAAGGCGGCGGCAGGCCAGCAGTGCGGTTTCCCGCGCCATGCCCATGAAATTCGCCTCATAGACGCCGCCCCGCAGCACGACCCGGCGCAGAGCACCGTCAAGCGTCGCCATTTCCTGCAATGCGGTGCGCATCAGAACACGCTCTGCCTGGAATCTGGTGTCATACCGGCCGACACTCACCCCCCAGTGCCGCCCGCCGGAGGTCGAGACGCGGGTCACGATCACCGGTTCCGTCGGGCCGGTGATCACTTCGGGCCGAATCTCGGCCACGATCACGCCCGCGTCCGCGTCCGCATCTGCCGGTTTTGCCGCCTCTGCCGAAACCACTGCCGCCCCGGTATGCTCCTGCCCGTCCTGACCGGCCTGTTCCAGCGCGTCCAGAATCCCGCTCTCCATAGCGATCAGCATATCCCGGGCAATCTCCGGCGCGGCCTGCCGGGCCGGTCTGGGCGCGGGGCGCGGACTGCGGGCAACCATCACGACCTGCCCTGCCCCGCCATTCACGCCGGGGCGCGCCGGAATGCGCACCGCCACCCGCCGGGGCGCGCGCTGAAACCCCATATCCAGCAATTCCGCCACCCGCGCATTCCGCGTCGCCGTGGACCGGCCACCGAACACCGTGGCGATAACCCGCACCCCCCCGCGCTCGGCAGAGGCAACCAGATTGAAACCCGCCGCGCGGGTGTATCCGGTCTTGATCCCGTCCGCGCCGCGATAAGAGGACAGCATCCTGCGGTTGGTGTTGCGCACATTGGCAATCCCCGCATGGGCGCTCTGGCGGGAAAACAGGTTATAGTATTCCGGGAAGTGATAGAACAGCCGCCGCCCCAGATTGGTCATGTCGTGTGCCGTGGACAGGTGCCCGCTCTCGGTCAGTCCGTGGGCGTTTTTGAAGGTCGTGCGGGTCATCCCCAATGCCCGCGCCGTCCGGTTCATGCGCCGGGCAAACGCCGCCTCGGACCCCGAGATCGCCTCGCCCAAAGCGGTGGCGGCATCATTGGCGGATTTGATCGCGGCGGCCCGGATCAGATAGCGCAGGCGGATGCGCTGGCCCCGGCGCAGGCCCAGCTTAGAGGGCGGCTCGGACGCAGCATGGCGCGAGATCGTGACCTCGGTGTCAAGCGAAATCTCGCCGTTCTCGACCGCCTGAAAGACGACATAGAGCGTCATCATCTTGGTCAGCGACGCCGGGTGCAGCCGGGTATCGGCATTGCGGGAATGCAGAATCTCGCCGCTGCGCGCATCCATGACCATCGCCGCATAGGGCGCGGCCTGAACCCGCGTGGCCAGAAGCGCGACCATGCAGATCATGGCCGACAGAATCAGCCCCAATCTCACGAATTGTCCAAGACGTATCTTCACTGCTCCAGACGCACTTTCACGTCGCTTGTGTTTCTTGACCTTTGCCACCGGTCTTTCCGGTCGCATTTTCTGCCTCATGCCGCCGGTTTTTCCGGTTGGCTTTTTGTGCTCTGCCAAACCATAGCACAGTTTTTGCAAATAGAAAATACATTAAATTCAACAACTTTCCCGACGTTTTGCGTGTAGCTTTCGGCATATGTTGCGGTTGCTTTCGCCCGAACCACAATTTATGCGTTTCGGGCCGGTCACGCGCCCGTCAGGTGCGGGCTTCTGCCCTTTTCACTCCGCGCCGGGGGGGTGTATAGTCGGCTCAGAACGCATGAGTGGTTTCCGACCAGCGGGTTTTGGATGGTGCAGCGGACAAAGCGGATGCAACGGATGCAGGACAGGATGCCGTTTGCAATGGCAGATCACCGGGAGCCGGACGACCCCGGCGTTGGCACGATCACCCGGACGCGCGCGCGCACCATGCGCCCGCCGCTCTATAAGGTTCTGCTGCTGAATGACGATTTCACCCCGATGGAGTTTGTGGTGCATGTGCTGGAGCGTTTCTTTGGCCTCGGCCATGCGCAGGCGTTCGAGATCATGCTGACCGTTCACCAGAAGGGCATTGCGGTTGTCGGCGTGTTCAGCCATGAAATTGCCGAGACCAAGGTGATGCAGGTGATGGATTTTTCCCGTCGGCATGAGCACCCTCTGCAATGCACGATGGAAAAGGAATGAGGCATTGCACGATGATCCGTAAGGCAGGCGGCACGGCAGGCGGAAGGACACTGCGCCGATGAGCTTTTCCATTTCCGGCAAGACCGCCATCGTCACCGGGGCCGCCAACGGGGTCGGGCTGGCGATTGCCCGCCATTTCCTCGAATGCGGGGCAAATGTGGTGCTGGCCGACATGGATGACGAGGGCCTGGCCGAAGAGCTTGGCGATGATCCGGGCGAGGGCCGGTTCCGCTCTTTCGCGGGTGATCTCAGGGAAAAGCTGACAATCGCCAACCTGTTATCCGCCACGATTGATGCTTTCGAGCGGATCGACATCCTTGTCAATGCCAGCCGCCAGATCATCCCCACCGATCCGCTGTCGGCCGAAGACGGGTCTGTGGCGACGATGCTGGAGCAGAACCTGATGACCAGCCTGCATCTGAGCCAGGCGGTGGCCCGGCGGATGATTCGGCAGGCCGGGGAAAGCGAACAGCCCGGCGGCGCGGCGGCAGGGGCCATTGTCAACCTGTCCTGTATTGCCGCGCGCCGCGCCCATCCTGACCTGATGGCCTATTCGGTGGCGACGGCGGCCCTTGACCAGATGACGCGCGCGATGGCGGTGGCGCTGGCGGACCGGCGGGTGCGGGTCAATGCTGTTGCCTTTGGCAGCCTGATGAGTGGCAGCCTGCAAGCAACGCTCAGGGAAAACCCCGATTACCGGCGGGATATTGTTGCCCATACCCCGCTCGGGCGGATTGCCGGGGCCGATGAGCTGGCCGGGGTGGTGCAGTTTCTGGCCTCGGACGCGGCGGGGTTTATGACCGGGCAGGTGCTGACGGTGGATGGCGGGCGCAGCCTGATTGACGCCGCCGCGCCGCCCGCGCACTGATCAACCGATTGTGACTGTTCGGTCCGGCGGCTTTCATGCCAGACTGCGCGGGCAAAGGTGAAAACGGCCCCGCATTATATGGCCTGCATGATCCCGAAAGGTCCGCACTATGAAAAAGCTCTGCCTTGCCCTGCTGATTGCGGCGTCTTCCGCCCCGGCACAGGAACCGGCGCAGGAATGGGCGATGCGCAACGGGGACGCCCTGTTTTCCCGCGCGGAGTTGCAGGAACGGCTGGCCGGGCAGACGCTGACATTCTATGACGACGGGCAGTCGAGATTTGGCCCCAATGGTGGGTATTCCTATACCTACGGGGTTGGTGGCACGGCCTATGGGGTCTATGAGATCGGCGAAGACAGCACCGTGTGCATCGCCTTTGACAACGGCGCATCGCGGTGTGATCTCTATGTGATGAACACCGCCCGCCTGATCGTGGTGACCGAAGAGGGGCAGCGCTTTCCGGTGCGGCCTGCGTCCTGAAACCTGTGCATAACGGAATATCGGTGGCCAAACCGTCTGCCCGACTGAGCTAATATGCAGAGACCTCGCTCAGTTCCACCGCCTCAACGCGCCTTCATCCTCGCTCCGGCTCTCCACCCACGCCGCGCCACCGTCCGACGTTATTTCCCGCTTCCAGAACGGGGCGCGGGACTTGAGGTAATCCATCAGAAATTCCGCCGCCCCGAACGCGGCGGCCCGGTGGCGGGCGGCGGTGGCGACCATCATTATCATCTCGCCCGGCACAAGCGCCCCGTAACGGTGGATGATCAGGCAATCGCATAACGGCCAACGCGCGCGGGCCTGCCCGACGATGGCGGTCAGCGCCTTTTCGGTCATGGCGGGGTAGTGCTCTATCACCATCCGCTTCAGCGTGCCCGCATCATTGTCCCGCACGACCCCGGCAAATGTGACCACGGCCCCCGCCCCCGCCACACCCGCGGCAAAGCGCGCACATTCCGCGCCATAATCAAACGGGGCCGCCTGAACCCGCACCGTCATCTCAGCCCCCGGTCATCGGCGGGAAAAAGGCAACCTCGCGCGCCCCGGCAAGCGGCGCATCGAAATCCGTCAGCTCCTGATCCACCGCAACCCGCAGGGCAGAGATGTCGGCAAAGGCGGCGGCATGGCGCGCATCGGTCGCAGATAATTCCGCCACCAGCGCGCGCACCGTTGCCGCCCCGGTCTCGACCCGCTCCCCCGGCAGGCCGATCCGTTCCCGGACCCAGGCAAAATAGAGCACATCAAGCATCACGGCGCGTCTTTCAGATAGGGCATTGCCTTTTGCAGATAGTCCCACCCGGTCAGCAATGTAAGCCCCCCGGCAACCCAGAGCAGGACAACACCGCCCCACCAACTGGCCGCCTGTGCCCGAACGCTCCACAACAACCCGATGTCATCCGGGATGTCGCCCGCCATGATCCCGGCGATGGTGGCCTCATCCATCCCGGCGGTGCGTTCGATGATACTGTGCTCGAACACCCCGGTGGCAAACAGAATGGCGATGGCGACCATCTGCGCGGTGGTTTTCCACTTGGCAAGCGGCGTGACGCGCAGGGATTTCGACCGGTCGCCGAGAAATTCCCGCAGACCAGAGACGAATATCTCGCGGAATATGATCACCGTGGCGGGCAGCAGAAACCACGGGTCCATGCCGGAGAACCCGGTGATGATCATCAGCGCAATCAGCACCATGGCTTTGTCGGCGATCGGGTCAAGCATGGCCCCAAAGCGGCTTTCCTGTCGCCAGGCGCGGGCCAGATAGCCGTCGAGAAAATCCGTGAGCGCTGCAAAGAGAAAGAGGATGAGCGCAAACCAGTCCGCCCAGGGACGGGTGAAGTAGAGAAACATCACCGCCACGCCGGGCGCAGCCAGAAGGCGCAGCAGGGTCAGGATATTGGGAACGGTCCAGGTCATGGGGGCGTCTTTGGGGTCTTACGGCCTTTCAAAGGGGAATGACATATAAAAATCACCCCTGGCCGGGGGTCAGGCCGATCCGCTCCGGTTCACGGTGCTGACCTTTCCGGCCTTCAAAAACCGCTGCATATTGGCCAAGCCGGGCAGCCGCCTGCCTGGGCGGGCGCTTCTCGTGACGGTCCGTATTGGCGATGGTCTTACCATAAAGTCCATATGCTGCAACAAGTTGATGCGTTTCAAGCGCCTGCCGGGGGGTGAGGCCCGTCCCGGAAACGGTCCGGCGGACCGTTTCAGGGCCGAACGGGCGGAGCCCCAAGGCGCTGCTCAGGCAGCAAGCACCGGGCGGACGGGTTGGTTGCCGATGCGCCATCATGCAGAGGTTTTTTCCCAGAGAAACGGATAGGTGAACACGTCACCGGCCACGGGTTTAACCATCCTGCTCACCATTGTTC
>JPPB01000029.1 GCA_001483205.1 alpha proteobacterium 3107 | reverse complement strand
CCGTGCCCCCGCGCGCCCAGCATGGCGGCGTCCGAGCGACGATCCGGGGCGAAAAACACCAGTTCACCCGGTTGCAGCCCCTCCCGGTCCAGCACCATGATCTCGTCGCCTGCGCGCACCGCCACCGCGCGCGACCCGCCGCCCGGCACCGGATAGCGCTCTACCCCATGGGGCAGAATCGGCAGTCCGGGGGCGCGAATGCCCTTCCGCTCCCACGGGACTTCCACAATCGGCCTCATCTCATTCATGCCAACCCCAATGCTTTTTTGCGTTTCTCCGCCCAGCTCAGGATTGTCAGATCAAAGGTCAGCGCCATCAGCGAGACATTCATGCCAAGCACGAAGTTCTTGCCAAGCTCGGTGCCCGCAAGCGTCCGCTGCAATTCCTGCCCCAGATCCTGGGTGCCGATGAACGCGGCGATGATCACCATGAAAAAGGCAAACATGATCGCCTGATTGAACCCCACCGCCATTGTCGGCAGGGCAAGCGGCAGTTGCACCGACAAGAGCTTTTGGCGGCGCGACGCCCCGGACATATCGGCGGCCTCGGTCATCTCCGGCGGCACGGTGCGCAGCCCCTCGATGGTGTAGCGGGTCAGCGGCACCATTGAAAAGATCAGGATCGAAAAGACCACCGCCACGTCATTGACGCCGAACAGCATGATCGCCGGGATCAGATAGATAAAGCTGGGAAAGGTCTGGGCGGTGTCACAGGCCAGCAGAATCCGGCGCGACCACTTTTCCGACCGCGCGGCAAAGATGCCCAGCGGGATGCCGATCAGCGTCGCCATGATGACGGCGGAAATGACCGTATAAAGGGTGATCACGGAACGGTCCCACCAGCCGGAAAAGGCAACAATGGTAAAAAACACCGTCGCATAGAGCGCGGGCCGCCGCCCCCCCAGCCAATAGGCAAACGCCACCACCAGCAGGATGAACGCGGGCGTCGGCACCCACAGCATCGAGTTCCGGAACGGGATCAGAACATTCACATTCAGAAACCAGCGCAACCATTCCGTCGTCGCCTGCACCATGTCGATGTCGAGCGCCGCCTTGATGATGCCGTCGATTTCCTTGCCGCGCGAAAAGTGCTGGGTGCGGCCGATTTCGCTGAACACCTGAATGACCTGCGCCAGCGCCACGAAAACCGCGAACGCCCCGATGGTGAACAGCAGAAAAATGTGCCGCTGCCACCAGGGTGTGCCGCGCTCGAAATGCTCCGGCTGTTTCACCACCCATGCTTTCGACAGCCGGTCCAGCATGATGGCAAGCAGCACAATGGTCACGCCGATCTCGAAAGAGCGGCCCAGCTTGAAACTGCCCATCATCGCCAGCAGCTTCGCGCCCAGCCCCGGCATCCCGATAAAGGCGGTCAGAACCACCATCGCCAGACACAGCATGATCACCTGATTGACGCCGACAAGGATTTCGGTGCGGGCGGTGGGGATGTAGACCCGGGTCAGCATCTGCCAGCGGGTGCAGCCCGACATATGGCCCGCCTCGACCACCTCTGTGCTGACCTTTTTCAGCCCCAGGGTGGTCATCAGGATCATCGGCGGAATGGCATAGACGATGGTGGCCACCGCGCCCGCCGTCGGCCCGACCTTGAAAAAGATCACCGCCGGCAGCAGATAGGTGAAGAACGGCAATGTCTGCAACACGCTGAGCACGGGTTTGATCGCCTTGTCAAACCAGGCATATTTCCACGCCAGAATGCCCAGACCCAGCCCGGTCAGAAACGCAATCGGCGCGGCCACCGTCAGCACCGACATGGTTTGCATGGCGATTTCCCACTGGCCGATCAGCGCCGTCCAGACAAAGGTGCCCCCCGCCAGAAGGGACATCCGCCAGCCCCCCAGGTAATAGCCGATGACCGCGGCGGCAGCGGCAATCGCCGTCCACGGGATCGGCCCCAGATCGGGCCAGCGCCGCTTGCCGTAGAGCAGGTTCGCCGTCGCATCGAGCAGGAACTCAAGCGGCCCCTCAGCGACAAACCGTGTCACATGGATCAGGCCCAGATCGTTCTGAACAAAGCTAAAGGCCGCATCAAGCCAGATGTCAGACGGGGGAATTGCCCATTCGGGCAGACGGATCAGCCATTCGGGCAGGATGCCGAGCGCACGGCACAGCATCAACAGCAGCGCGGTTCCCAGCATGGCCCACAGCACCCGGTTGCGAAGCGAAAGCTCCACCGTTTTCTGCACGGCGTAATCGGTCGAGGCGACGGCCATCAGCGCGTCCCCAGCAGAATATCCAGCGCCGCCTGTCGTTTCATCTGTCCGGCCACCGCGCCGTCCTGCCCGGCAACCGGGATCACCTCGCGCGGGTCATTGACAAGATCGCGAGCCAGCGCCTGAATGGTGGCCATGCCATCAACCGGCGCGCCCTCGGGCGAGGCCCCGTTCAGCGGCTGCATCAGTCCGCGCGCGCGCACGACGCGGGCCTTGTCGATGTCCTCGGTGAATTTGAACACATATTCCGTCGCCGGGTTCAGCACGATCTTATCGGGGGTGTCGCATTGCTCGACCGCGCCGTTGCGCATGATCGCAATCCGGTCCGCCAGCCGCAGGGCCTCGTCAAAATCATGGGTGATAAAGGCGATGCTCTTGCCCAGCATCCCCTGCAAGCGCAGAAATTCGTCCTGCATTTCCCGGCGGATCAGCGGATCAAGCGCCGAGAACGGTTCATCCAGAAACCAGATGTCGGGTTCGATGGCCAGACTGCGGGCAATCCCCACCCGCTGTTGCTGGCCACCCGACAATTCGCGGGGAAAGTATTCCTCTCGCCCGTCAAGACCAACCAGACGGATCATCTCCAGCGCCCGCTCGCGCCGCGTATGACGGTCCTGCCCGCGCATCTCCAGCGGGAAGGCGACGTTTTCCAGCACCGTGCGGTGGGGCAGCAGCCCGAAAGACTGAAACACCATGCCCATTTTGCTGCGGCGCAGGTCAATCAGTTCCCTTTCGGTCAGCGCCATAATGTTCTGGCCCTCGACCTCGACCGTGCCGCCGGTGATGTCGTGCAAGCGCGAAAAGCACCGCACCAGTGTCGATTTGCCGGACCCGGACAAGCCCATAATCACCAGCATCTCGCCGCGCGTCAGGCTGATGGACACATCCTTGACCCCGGCGATATAGCCGTCGGCGCGAATATCCTCAAAGCTGCGCCCCGGCTCCATTCCGGCCAGGTATTTCTCCGGCTGCGGGCCGAACAGTTTCCAGACATTTTTGGCCGCGATCACCGGCGTTGCGTCATTCATCGTAAATTTTTCCGTATTGAGCCGCCCCGGATGTCCGGGACGGCCCTAACCATTTTCAGACCGGAAGGCTCAGCTCGTGCAGGCCGTCACCCACGGCTGCCAGACGCCTTCGTTCTCGCCCAGCCATTTCGCTGCCGCGTCTTCGGCTTCCATCTCGTCGGTATCGACGAATTTGGCCATCTGAGCAATCTGCGCGTTGTTGAAGTTGATATTCGACAGCACGCAATAGGCTGACGGCCATTTCACGGTCATCTCGTGATGGGCCACCTTGCGCAGGTAACCGGTCGCCGGATTGCCGCAATCATAGAGCGCGTCCGGGTTCGGCCCCTTGGCCGGATCCTTGTCGCACCCGTCTTCCCATGCCGGGAACTCGACAAACTCGCCCGGCCAGACGGCTTCGGCAAAGTTGGGCGTCCAGTTGAAGACCAGAACCGGCCGCTTATCGGCCTCTGCCGCCCCGATTTCGGCCCACAAGGCCGCCGCCGAACCGGCATTGATCACGACATAGTTCAGGCCCAGCGCCTCGGCGCGTTCCTTGCCGTGTTTCAGCCAGTCCACCGGACCATCGAGATAACGGCCCTTGTCGCCGGTTTCCGCCGTCGTGAACAGATGCGCGCAGTCGTTGAGCGCCTCCCAGTCCGGCAGGCCCGGACAGGCCTCCTTGGTCCACATCGGATACCACCAGTCTTCGCGGGTCACGGCGTCATGCTCGCCCGCGTCAACCATACCGCCCTTCGCCAGAGCCGCCCGGTAAGAGGCCCCGAATGCCCCTTCCCAGACCTCAAGCTCCAGGGTCACATCGCCAAGACGGACCGATTCATAAACCGCCTGGCTGTCCGTGGTTACAAACTCGACATTCAGCCCCATGTCCTCGTAGATCTGACCGACCGCATGAGACATGACGATCTGGCTCGACCAGTTGTGAATGGGAATGATGATCGGGTCGCTGCTGTCCTGGGCATAAGCTCCTGTGCCCCCAAGGGCCAGAGCCGCCGCCGCCAAAGTGTGTGTCGCTTTCATGTTAACTCCCTGACTTCCTAGCGTTTTCACTGACGCCCTGTCAGAGCGGCAGAATATCCTTACTTTGCACCGGATACCGACAATTTCAGATTCAAAATATGAGAGGCCCAGCCTGCACATTTTTGTGGCAAATTCTGAAAATTCTGATTTAATCAAGGTGTTGATGGCTGTGTGGGGGGCGGTGTGCCGGGGGATCAAAATCAGGTGATCCGCTGTTGCCGCGCCCGCAGGCCCGCAATGGGAAAGGTCTGAACCCGATGAAAAAGCAGAAATTGCTGCCGCCGCTCGACTATCTGCTGGCGTTTGAGGCCGCCGCAACCTGCGGCAGCTTTGCGGTCGCGGCCCGGCATATGAACATTTCCGAGACCTCGATCAGCCGCAAGGTGCGCCTGCTGGAACTGCATTATGATGTGCCGCTGTTCATTCGCGGGCACCGGTCGGTGACCCTGACGCCCCAGGGTCACGGCCTGCTGACCCCGGTGCGCACGGCGCTCAACGGATTGCGCGATGCCTCGCAGGACATGTTTTCCAGGCGGCGGAAAAATGCCGTGACGCTGGCGGCGACAAATTCGGTTGCGTCCTTGTGGCTGATGCCCAGGCTGCGCAGGTTCAACATCTCTAACGCGCGGATCAAGATCATGCTGGTGGCGTCGGACAGCGATGAGGAATGCCTTGCCGATACCGTTGATCTGTCGATCCTGCGGGGCGAAGGCGACTGGCCTGGATTTTCGGCGCGCCTGCTGTTTGGCGAGACGGTGTTTCCGGTCTGCTCACCGCACTATCTGCGGAAAAACCCGCAGGCCGCGGTGCTGCATGATCTGCCCGGTCTGGACCTGATCGAAATATCGAATTTGCATACCGAGTGGATGGACTGGGACAGTTGGCTGAAGCATCACGGGTTTTCCGGGCGCTCCGTTGATGGGGCGTCGCTGTTCAACACTTATCCGCTGGGGATTCAGGCGGCGGTGGACGGGTTGGGCGTTGCGCTTGGCTGGGGGCATCTGGTGGACCGGTTGCTGGAGAGTGGTGATCTGGTCAGGCCGCTCGGCAACACCTGTGTGCGCACCAGTTCGGGGTATTATCTGCTGCATCGCGAGCGGCAGAAACCGTTCCCCGAGCGCCGGATTGTCGAGGACTGGTTGCTCAAGGAAAGCGCCTCTCGCAAGCGGTATGGGCCGGGGCCGGGAGCCGCGGTTGTGGTGCCGTCGGTATAAAGACTTTTGCATAATGGCCGAGCCGGGCAGCCGCCTGCCTGGGCGGGCGCTTTTTGCAACATTTCAAATTGGCGATGATCTTGCCATAAAGTCTATACGCACCAACAGGTTGAGACGTTGAGAGCGCCTGCCGGGGGGTGAGGCCCGTCTCGGAAACGGTCCGGGGGACCGTTTCAGGGCCGAACGGG
>JPPB01000028.1 GCA_001483205.1 alpha proteobacterium 3107 | reverse complement strand
GCCCTGAAACGGTCCACCGGACCGTTTCCGAGACGGGCCTCACCCCCCCACGGGGCGGCGCGTTCGCGCCCACCCGTGCGGGCCGGACGCGGCCTTGTCACGCTATAAGTGGGGGCGGGGGCAGGGGGCGCATGGTCTGCGGCGCATCCGAATGCTTGTGCCTGCATTCATTCATCCATACAACAAACCGGGTGAATCCGAACCACCCCATGCACACGCCCATACACACGGGGGGGCACTTTGCCATGCACAGGCCGACGGCTCTGATCAATGCAACGCTTGCCGGGGCGGGGGCTGCCAACCTGCCGCCACGGGCCGGTGTATTGCTGCATGACGGCAGGATCGCCCATGTGGGCGCGGTCGCGGCGGATGAGCTTTCCCCGGATCACGAGGTCGTCGATTGCGCCGGGCGTCTGCTGTCCCCGGCCCTGATCGACTGTCACACCCATATCGTTTATGGCGGCGAGCGCTCGGACGAGTTCCGGCGGCGTCTGGAAGGGCAAAGCTATGAACAGATTGCGCGCGCAGGCGGCGGCATTGCCGCGACCGTTTCGGCCACCAACGCCCTGTCTGTCGATGAGCTGGTCGAGACGGCGCTGCCCCGGCTTGATCACCTGCTGGCCGAAGGGGTCGGGACGGTCGAGGTCAAATCCGGCTACGGGCTGACTATCGAGGGCGAGCTGAATATGCTGCGCGCCGCCCGCGCGCTGGAACGGGTGCGCCCGGTGCGCATCAGGACAAGCTATCTGGCCGCTCATGCCGTGCCCCCCCGCTATCGGCAGAACCGGCAGGGGTATCTGGATGAGGTGGTTCTGCCGGGGCTGGAGCAGGCTCATGCGGAGGGTCTGGCCGACGCGGTGGACGGATTTTGCGAGGGCATCGCCTTTTCACCGCCGGAAATCGCGCAGGTTTTCGACCGGGCCGTTGCCCTCGGGCTGCCGGTCAAGCTCCATGCCGAGCAGTTTTCAGACCTCGGTGGGGCGGCATTGGCGGCGCGCTACAACGCCCTGTCTGCGGATCATCTGGAATATCTGAGCGCGGCGGACGCCGAAATTATGGCCCGCGCCGGGACCGTTGCCGTATTGCTGCCGGGGGCGTTCTATACCCTGCGCGAGACGCAACACCCCCCGGTTGAGGCATTGCGGCGGGCGGGCGCGACTATCGCCCTGGCAACCGATTGCAATCCGGGCAGTTCGCCGATGACATCCCTTCTGTTGGCGATGAATATGGGGGCGACGCTTTTCGGCCTGACTGTGCCGGAATGCCTTACCGCCACCACCTTTGCCGCGGCGCAGGCGCTTGGGCTGGAGGGCGAGACCGGGACGCTAGAGGCAGGCCGGTCGGCGGATGTGGTCGTCTGGCAGGCGACCAGCCCCGCCGGGCTGATCAACCGCCTTGGTTTCAACCCGTTGTGGCGGCGGTATTTCAGGGGACGGGCGGTGACATGACACTGATTTTGACGCCGGGCAGTGTCCCGCCGGAGGCACTCGAGGACATTTACCGGAACGGGACAGTGGCGGCGCTTGATCCGGCCTCTGCCCCTGCCCTTGACAGGGCGGCAGAGCGTATCGCCGCCATCGCCGCCGGGGACGCCCCCGTTTACGGTGTCAACACCGGGTTCGGCAAGCTCGCCACCATCCGTATCGCCCCCGATGATGTGGCGACGTTGCAGCGCAACCTGATCCTGAGCCATAGCTGCGGGGTGGGTGAACCGCTGTCGCAGGACATCGTGCGGCTGATGATGTCGCTGAAGCTGATCTCTCTGGGACGCGGCGCATCCGGGGTCAGGCCGGTCCTTGTCGGGATGATCGAACAGATGCTGGCGCGGGGGGTGATTCCGGTGGTGCCGTCACAGGGGTCTGTCGGGGCGTCGGGCGATCTGGCACCTCTGGCCCATATGGCGGCGGTGATGATCGGAGAGGGAGAGGCGTTCCTGCACGCCCGCCCGATGCCTGCCACCGCAGCGCTGGCGAAGGCGGGGCTTGCGCCGCTGGAGCTGACCGCCAAGGAAGGGCTGGCGCTGATCAACGGCACCCAGACCTCTTGCGCGCTGGCACTGGCCGGGTTGTTCCGGGCCATGGGTCTGTTGCGCGCGGGGCTGGTCACCGGGGCCTTGTCCACCGATGCCGCCATGGGCAGCTCTGCCCCGTTTCGCGATGACATCCACCTGTTGCGCGGCCATCAAGGGCAGATCGACACCGCCCGCGCCCTGCGCCACCTGCTCTATGGTTCGGAAATCCGTGACAGTCACCGAGAGGGCGACGAGCGTGTGCAGGATCCCTATTGCATCCGCTGTCAGCCGCAGGTGATGGGGGCGTGTCTTGACCTGTTGCGGTTCGCCGCCGCAACTCTGGCGGCAGAGGCAAACGCCGTCACCGACAACCCGCTGGTTCTGGCCGATGGTGCAATCGTGTCGGGCGGCAATTTCCATGCGGAACCCGTTGCCTTTGCCGCCGATCAGATTGCGCTGGCCATCGCCGAGATTGGCGCGATCAGCCAGCGGCGGATTGCGCTTTTGGTTGATCCGGCGCTGAGCTTTGGCTTGCCGCCGTTCCTGACCCCAAGGCCGGGCCTTAATTCCGGCCTGATGATTGCCGAAGTGACCTCTGCCGCCCTGATGAGCGAAAACAAGCAGTTGGCGCACCCGGCCAGTATTGATTCGACGCCGACTTCGGCCAATCAGGAGGACCATGTGTCGATGGCCTGTCACGGTGCGAGGCGGCTTCTGACCATGACCGGGAATCTGGCCGGGATTATCGGGATTGAGGCGATTGTCGCCGCGCAGGGGGTTGAGTTGCGCGGGCCTCTGAAAAGCTCGGCCCCCTTACAGGCCGTGCTTGCCAGAATACGCGCGGATATTCCGGCCCTTGCCGATGACCGCTTTCTTGCGCCGGAACTGGCCCGTGCGGGGGGGCTTGCGCTTGGCGGTGACCTGGCTGCCGCCGTTGATCAGACCGTCCTGCCGGGGTTTGCGCCATGACCCCGGTCGAGGTTGTTCAGGGCGACGGGCCGGTCATTCTGGGCCTGCCGCACACCGGCACACATGTGCCACAGGACATCCGGGCGCGGCTTAACGCCAATGGCTGTCTGCTCAGCGATACCGACTGGCATGTGGATGACCTCTATGCCGGGCTGCTTGAGGGCGCGACGACGGTGCGGGCGACCTTCAACCGCTATGTCATCGACGCAAACCGCCCGCCATCGCAGCAGAGCCTCTATCCGGGGCAGAACACCACCGGGCTGGTGCCGCTGACCGATTTCGATGGCCGCCCGATCTGGCAGGACGGCTTTGAGCCCGGCGCAGAGGACATTGCGGCGCGATTGCGCGCCTTCCACGGCCCGTATCATGCGGCGCTTGAAGCAGAGGTGGCGCGGGTTGAGGCCCGCCACGGGGTGGTGATCCTCTATGATTGCCATTCGATCCGGGGGCAGGTGCCGTTCCTGTTCGCCGGGCGGCTGCCGGACCTCAATATAGGCACCAATAACGGGCGGACCTGTGCAGCCGGGGTTGAGGCCCTCGTCCATGCTCGGTGTGCGGACCACCCCGGTTACAGCACGGTGCTGAACGGGCGGTTCCGTGGCGGCTGGACCCCCCGCCATTATGGGCACCCGGAACAGGGCCGACACGCACTCCAGATGGAAATTGCTCAGTCCGCCTATATGACCGAAAGGCCCCCCTGGACGTGGCAGGCCGACAGGGCCGCGCGCCTGCGCGACCTTCTGGCGACGATCCTGAATGACCTGGCCGCGCTGGCCCCGACCCTCAGAGGCACCCGATGACCACCCATCGCTACCGGAACCGGACAATCACGCCGCCCACCGGACCACAGATCACCGCCAAAAGCTGGCTGACCGAAGCGCCCTTGCGGATGCTGATGAACAACCTGCACCCGGATGTGGCCGAAAACCCTCAGGAACTGGTCGTTTATGGCGGGATCGGGCGCGCGGCGCGGGACTGGTCGTGCTTTGACCGGATTGTCGCCTGCCTGCGGGAACTGGAGGCCGACGAAACCCTGCTGGTGCAGTCGGGCAAACCGGTGGGGGTGTTCCGCACCCACCCGGACGCCCCCCGTGTGCTGATCGCCAATTCCAACCTCGTGCCCCACTGGGCGACCTGGGATCATTTTAGTGATCTCGACCGCAAGGGGCTGATGATGTATGGCCAGATGACCGCCGGATCGTGGATTTATATCGGCAGTCAGGGGATTGTTCAGGGCACCTATGAGACCTTTGCCGAGGCGGGCCGCCAGCACTACGGCGGCGACCTGAAGGGGCGCTGGATACTGACCGGCGGTCTTGGCGGCATGGGGGGCGCGCAGCCGCTGGCGGCGGTGATGGCCGGGGCCTGTTGTCTGGCGGTGGAGTGCAACCCCGACAGCATAGCGTTCCGCCTGCGCACCGGCTATCTGGACGAAACCACCGAAAGCCTTGATGAAGCGCTTGAAATGATCGGGCGCTGGACCGGGGCGGGTGAGGCAAAATCGGTTGGCCTGCTGGGCAATGCCGCCGATATATTCCGGGCGCTTTTCGACCGGGGCGTGCGCCCGGATATTGTCACCGACCAGACCAGCGCCCATGATCCGGTGAACGGCTATTTGCCGCAGGGCTGGACGATAGAGCGCTGGAAACGCACCCGGACCCAGGATCCGAAATCGGTTGAAGAGGCAGCGCGGGCCTCGATGCGCAATCAGGTGGCGGCGATGGTCGATTTTCACAAGGCGGGGGTTCCGGTCGTCGATTACGGCAACAACATCCGGCAGGTGGCCGCCGATGAGGGGCTGGCAGATGCCTTTGCCTTTCCCGGTTTCGTGCCTGCCTATGTGCGGCCCCTGTTCTGCCGGGGGATCGGCCCGTTCCGCTGGGTGGCGCTGTCAGGTGATCCCGAAGACATCCGCAGGACCGACGCGAAGGTGAAGGAACTGTTGCCCGACAATGCGCATCTGCACACCTGGCTGGACATGGCGGCCCGGCGCATCGCGTTTCAGGGCCTTCCCGCCCGCATCTGCTGGGTGGGGCTGGGAGACCGTCACCGGCTGGGGCTGGCCTTCAATGAGATGGTGCGGACGGGTGAACTCAGCGCGCCGGTGGTGATCGGGCGCGACCATCTGGACAGCGGTTCCGTCGCTTCCCCCAACCGCGAGACCGAACGGATGCGCGACGGTTCGGATGCGGTGTCGGACTGGCCGCTGCTGAATGCGCTTCTGAACACCGCGTCGGGGGCGACCTGGGTGTCGCTGCACCATGGCGGCGGGGTCGGCATGGGGTTCAGCCAGCACGCGGGCGTGGTGATATGCTGTGACGGGAGTGCAGAGGCGGCCCGGCGGATCGGGCGGGTGCTGTGGAATGATCCGGCAACCGGGGTGATGCGCCATGCGGATGCGGGCTATGAGGTTGCCCGTGACTGCGCGCGACGGCATAAGTTGAACTTGCCGGGTATAGTGTGACGCCCGGATTTTGAATCCAAAGACCTCTGACATATTGGTGCGTCGGCACCCAACCCATCCCGCCCGGTCGCCAGACCAGGCAGCGCCCGCCCCGCCCCCTGGCGGGCGCTTTGCACCCGCCGGGCCGGGCGCTGCCCTCACCGCTGTTGTGAAACCCGTCGCCCATATCTCCACCGGACCCGGACATCATGCAGAGGTCTTTTCAGCGGAAAAGCGGCGGCAGGGCTGTGATCGGATTATC
>JPPB01000027.1 GCA_001483205.1 alpha proteobacterium 3107 | reverse complement strand
ATGGCGGGCACCAGCGAAAAGACCAGCATGGTGAAGGACATGAGCTTGGCCATCCGGCGGCCCTTGTAGAGGTCACGGATGATCGCCATGCCGATGACGCGCGGCCCGGCGGCGCCGAGGCCCTGCACCACCCGCGCCGCCAGCATCAGCTCCAGCGATGTGGTGCGCCACGCCAGCCATGAGGCAAAGATATAAAGCCCGGTGCCCGCGACCAGAACCGGTTTTCTGCCAAAAGCGTCCGACAGCGGGCCGGTGAAGAACGTGCCGACACCCATGCCGAGAATGAAACTGGTGATGATCAGTTGCGCCCGGTTGATGTTGGCGGGCGAAAGCTCCGCGCCGATCTCGGGCAGGGCGGGCAGCATGGCGTCGATGGAAAAGGCGATGGTGGCGAACAGCATCGCCATCAGGGTGACGAACTCGAACAGGGGCAGGCGGCGGTGGGTCATGTCGGGCAATCTGAACGGCGTTTGTGTGAATGGGGGGCGCGCGGCCCCGATGTTTGGGTCTGATTGCTGATGGGGGGAAAGTCAATTCTCTTTAGAGAGACTTCTGCATAAGGGTGTATCGCCCCCAAATGCTCCGCCCGGCGCTTGCTGCCCAAGCAGTGCCTGCCTGCCCCCCGGACAGGTTGGACGCGGCTCTTGTCTTTTTGCCGCAGGGTCAGACGGGTCACCGTTGCACGCAAGGGGCCATCGCGCCTATAACCGGGGCATGGAAAAGCCCAGCCTCGTTCAGATCGCCCGCGCCAGCGGAGACTGCGCCACGCCCGAACCGCTGAACCTCGGCCAGCGGGTCAGGGACTTGCGCAAAGAACGGGGCTGGACGCTCGAACAGGCGGCGGGGCAGGCGGGGCTGGCGCGCTCCACTCTGTCCAAGATCGAAAACGGGCAGATGTCGCCCACCTTCGACGCGCTTCGCAAACTCGCCCAGGGCCTGCAAATCTCGGTGCCGCAGTTGTTCACGCCCCCGTCACGGGACCAGATCGTCGGGCGCATGTCGGTCACCAAATCCGGCGAAGGCAGCAGCCACCCCACCGTCACTTATGAGCATGAGCTTCTGGCCACCACGCTGTCCCGAAAACGCATGTTGCCCTATCGCGCGCGGGTGCGGGCCAGATCGACGGAAGAATTCGGCGGCTGGGTCCGCCATGATGGTGAGGAATTTCTGTATGTGCTGACCGGGGCAATCCGGCTCTATACCGAGTTTTATGAACCGGTGGACATGCGCCGGGGCGACAGCGCCTATTATGACGCCTCAATGGGCCATAACGTGATTTCGACCAGCCAGGAAGACGCGATGATCCTCTGGGTTACGTCGCTGATGTGAGGCCGTTGAGGGCCGTCACTCCTGCGCCCCGCCCGCGCCAAACAGCCACCCCAGAACCGGATGCGCTATCAGCACCGCCCCAAACTGCATCCCCACGAACATCGCCACATGGCCGGGATAGATGCCCGCGAAAGTGTCAGTCAGCCCCCGCGCCACCGTCACCGCCGGGTTGGCGAAACTGGTGGATGCCGTGAACCAGTAGGCCCCGGTGATATAGAGCGCAACCAGCGACGGAACCGCCTCGGGCCGCGCCCGCAATCCGCCGAAAATCACGAACAGCAGGCCAAAAGTCGCCACAATTTCCGAAACCCACTGCGCGGGGCCGGTGCGGTGCAGGGTGGTCGAGTTTTGCAGCACCGGCAGGTCGAACATCAGATGCGCAACCCAAACACCGACCACCGCCGCGACGACCTGCGTCAGCACATAGGCCGCCGCCGCGCCGGGGGGGATGTCGCGGCGCAGTGCAAAGGCCAGCGTCACCGCCGGGTTGAAATGCGCGCCGGAGATCGGGCCAAGGGTGGTGATGATCCCATACAGGACACAGCCGGTCGCAATCGCATTGGCGAGCAGAGCGACGGCCACATTGCCGCCCGCCAGCGCTTGCCCCATAATGCCGGAGCCAACCACCCCGGTCAGCAGAAAGCCGGTGCCGATGAACTCGGCGCAAAGTTTGCGTAGGACAAGAGCGTTCATGCCCGCCCGTTTAGCGGCGCAATGTAACGGAATTGCGACAGCGGGTCAGAGCGCGTCGCCGACCCTTCGCGCGCCTTCGGAAATGTCACGGCCCAGCCCCTCGACCGTAGAGCAGGCAGACAGCGACAACAGCAGAACGCGCGGGATCATCCTCAAACCCTTTCATCACCATGTATCGGGGGGATGATAGCGCAGCTTACGGGGGCGGGCAACGGGTGATAGCGGCGGGCAGGGTCAGTTGCCGGTGATCCGGTCGTGAAGCTGTGCGGAAAGCGCCTGCGCTTCGGCGATCTGGTCGGGGGTCATCTCCGTGCGCAGCACATCGCGGAGCTTTTTCGCGTCCTCATCGCCAACCGCCACTGCAAGACTTAACCAAGCGTAGGCTTGCGCATAATCCTGCGGCACGCCTTGGCCGAGGCGATACATGTCCCCCAGATTGTATTGCGCCTCGGCATCCCCCTGTTCCGCCGCTTTGCGATACCAGCTTGCGGCCTCTGCATGATCCTGTGGCACACCTTCGCCGCTGTCATACATGACCCCCAGATTGTTTTGCGCCCCGGCATGGCCCTGTTCCGCCGCCCTACGATACCAGGCGACAGCTTGCGTATAATCCTGCGGCACGCCTTCGCCATCGGCATACATGACCCCCAGATTGAATTGCGCCTCGGCATCCCCCTGTTCCGCCGCCTTACGATACCAGAGGGCAGCTTGCGTATCATCCTGCGACACGCCTTGGCCTGAGTGATACCTGTTCCCCAGATTGACTTGCGCCTCGGCATACCCCTGTTCCGCCGCCTTGCGAAACCAGCCTGCGGCTTGCGCATAATCCTGCGGCACGCCTTGGCCTGAGTGATACATGACCCCCAGATTGTTTTGCGCCTCGGCAAGCCCCTGTTCCGCCGCTTTGCGATACCAGGTTGCGGCTTGAGTGTGATCCTGCGGCACACCTTGGCCATTTTCATACATGACCCCCAGATTGTTTTGCGCCTTGGCAAGCCCCTGTTCCGCCGCCATGCGATACCAGGTTGCGGCTTGAGTGTGATCCTGGGGCACACCTTGGCCATTTTCATACATGACCCCCAGACTGTATTGCGCCTCGGCAAGGCCCTGTTGCGCTGCCTTTCGATACAAGGTCTCGGCCTCTGCATGATCCTGCGTCACACCTTCACCGAGGCGATACATTTGCCCCAGATTGAATTGCGCCTTGGCATCCCCCTGTTCCGCCGCCTTGCGATACCAGATTGCGGCTTGCGTATGATCTTGTGACACACCTTCGCCGCTGTCATACATGAACCCCAGAGCGAATTGCGCCAAAGCATGTCCCTGTTCGGCCAGCGGGCGAAACTCGGCAAGGGCGGCGGTGTAGTCGCCCCGCTCATAGGCTGCATAACCCGCCGCTAAATCCCCCTCCCCGGCAGCATCCGCCGGGACCGGCAAGGCCAGCAGCGCCGCGATCAACAGACCACCCGCAATCATCCGCATCCTCAGTCCTCCCATCCTGTCCCGGGGAAGGTTAACCGCGGCGACCCCGCAGCGCAATCATCCTCAGTCCTCCCACCACCAGACATCAGGCTGAAACCCCAGCCAATCGCCATAAACCGGCAGCGCCGCAGGATAGCGCAACTGCCGCGCATGGGCAATCCGCGACACCGGATCATACCAGACCGGGATCACATAGCGCCCGGTGGTCAGCGCCCGGTCAAGCGCGCGAATGGCGGCGACGAATGCCTCCCGCCCCTGCGCCTTCAGCAGGCTATCGATCATCGCATCCACGGCGGGCGAGCGCACCCCCATCCAGTTGCGCGACCCCGGCTGATCGGCGGCGGCACTGCCCCAATAGAGAAGCTGCTCATTGCCGGGGCTGAGCGAGACGCCTCTGGTATAATAGGCCATGCCGAAATCGAAATTCCGGGTGCGTTCCCGGAACTGCGCGGAATCGACCACGGTGACGGTGGGGGTGATGCCGATGCGCTTCAGGGCCTCAACATAAATGTCGATGATCGACTGCACCTCGGCGGACCCGCTTTGCAGGACGATCTCAAAGGTCAGCGCCGTGCCCGTATCATCGCGCATGACACCGTTCTGCAATGTCCAGCCCGCGGCCTCCAGATGGTCAAGCGCATGGCGCAGGTCGCGCCGGTTGCGTTCCGAGGCACTGCCCGCGGGCAGGGCATAGCCGTCAAGCGCCCCCGGCGGCAGGTCATCCGCAAACGGGGCCAGCAGGTCGCGCACCCGGCCCTCTGCCGGGCCATCCCCCATCGACAGCGACGAGTTGGAGAAATAAGAGGTGATGCGCGGCGCGGCCCCCCCGTTCAGCGTCCGGTTGATGAAGTCATAGTTGAAGGCGTGGATCATCGCCTCGCGCACCGGCCAGTCGGCAAACACCGGGTGCCGGGTGTTCATGGCAAAGCCGCGAATCCCGGTGGGGCGCTGGTGGGGAATTTCGCTCTTGACCACATCGCCGGACAGGACAGAGGCGAAATCATAGCGGGTGTCCCATTTCACCTGATTGGTTTCGCGGATGGTGTTGATCTCTCCGGCCTTGAAGGCCTCGAACATCACATCGGCGTCGCTGAAGAACTCCATCCGTATTTCATCGAGGTTGTTGGTGCCCCGGCGCAGGGGGAGGTCGCGGCCCCAGTAATCGGGGTTGCGGCTGAGGGTGACATACCGCCCGGCCTCGAAATCGGTGACGACATAGGGGGCGGTGGCGACGGGGATTGTGTCCAGGGCACTGTCAGCGAAATCGAGGCCCTGCCACTGGGCCTTTTTCAGAATCGGGCGCAGGCCGATGATCAGGGCCAGTTCCGGCTCCGGGGTGTGAAAGGTAAAGCGGATGCTGCGCGGGCCGGTGATCTCTGCCGTCTGCACCTTTTCCCAGGCGGCCAGATAGCGGGGGTGGCCGACGGTCCCCAGGGTTTCATACGACCAAAGCACATCGTCCACGGTGACGGGGGTGCCGTCGGAAAAGCGGGCCTGTTCGCGTAGGGTAAATTCGACCCATTGGCGATTCGGTCCGGTGTCTATCGATTCGGCCAGAAGACCGTAGAGCGAGAAGGGTTCGTCCCAGTTGCGGCCCATCAGGCCCTCATAGGCGAGAAAGCGCAACTGCCACGGCACGCGGCCCTTTCGGATATGCGGATTGAGTGAATCGAAGCTGCCGACCTCTGCAGTGATGATCCTGCCGCCGGTGGGGGCGTCGGGGTTCGCGTAGGGCAGAGACACAAAATCCGGTGGTAGGGCAGGGTCTCCATACATAGCTATGCCATGTTGGGGGTCTGCGCCTGCGGTGACTCCACCAAGGAAAAACGCCATGGCCAGTGCGGTGCAGAGCTGCCGGGGGCGGGGTGGGAGTGATCTTGTCTTCATCGGTCTTAGGCCTCTTTCAGGTGGTTTGCGCGAAAGCTATCGGGGCTGTTTAGATAATTCAAACTTTTAGCTTGGAAGGCGGCGATAAATTGCGTATAAAGGGTTCACTGCTCGATAGGTTTCTTGCCTGTATGAAACCTGCCTCAAAAACTGGACGCTGGCCTTGTGCCAGCGTTTTTTTTCGACTGCGGCGGTGGCTCCGACGGCCCCGGCGGACATGTTGCGGGGTGACCTGCCCCCCGCAACTTCCCTCGTTTTATCGTAGAGTTTGCTCAACCTTTCGAAGGAGCAAACAG
>JPPB01000026.1 GCA_001483205.1 alpha proteobacterium 3107 | reverse complement strand
TACGCCCCAACAGGCTGAGACGTTTAGAGCGCCTGCCGGGGGGTGAGGCCCGTCTCGGAAACGGTCCGGTGGGCCGTTTCAGGGCCGAACGGGCGGAGCCCAAGGCGCTGCTTGGGCAGCAAGCGCCGGGCGGGACATTTGGGAAGCGATGCACCCTTATGCAGAGGTCTTGTCAGGGCGCTGCTGCATGAATGTAAGCGCTTTCATTGAAAATGTAAGCCCTTACATTCCGGCAAAGAGGCAAAACCCGCGTCCGGCCCGCAAAGGGGGGCGGGTCGGTCTTGCGACCGGGCGGGGTCAGGGCCGGGGCCTGGACTCAAAACCCGGGCGTCAGGCTATATGGCGGAGAGACAGGGATTCGAACCCTGGGTGCCCGTAAAGGCACAACGGTTTTCGAGACCGCCCCGTTCGACCACTCCGGCACCTCTCCGGCGAAGGGTCGGGGGCGGTGTAGTGCGACCGGGGCGCGGGTGCAACCGTTTTCGCCGGGGGTGGCCATACCGGGGGGTCTCACTCAGCGCCCCTACCCCGGTTCCGCCAGATCGCCCAAACTGTCGAACAGCGGTCGCAGTTCCTTCTCATACCGCCGCCACGCCCCCACCGATGATCTATAGATCGGCTGGCGCACCTGATAGACGCTAAGCGTATCCACCTTGCGCGTGTTGCGGTGGAAATTCAGACAGGCGTCTTCCCAGTCCAGATTGCAGGCGGCAAGCAGGCGGCGGGTTTCCGGCTCCGGCGCGGCAATCAAATCCTCATAGCGGAGTTCGGTAAACCCCTCTGGCCGGATCGCGCGCCAGAAATCGAGCATTTCGACAAACATCCTGTAGTATTGGCCGAGATCGCGCAGGTCATAGCTGTAGAGATGGGTGCCCTCGGGAAAGACGTTCTTGTAGATCGACAGCAGGTTGTCGCGCGGGTCGCGGCGGACGACAACAATGCGGGCGCGCGGCAAGGCGAGCCAGACAAGGCCCATGACGAACCAGGTCTGGATCGACTTGTCGGTGATCCGCCCGGCACCCGGATGGAGCGCCTGCACATGGGCGCGATAGTCCTCTGCCAGCGCCCCGACCTCTGTCGGTGAAATATCGGCGAGCTTTCGGTGCCCGCCCGGTGGCAACAGCATTTTATAGGCCCCGCGCGGGAAATGGCCAAGTTCCCCCGCGCCGGTGACGGTGGAGTGGCTCGACAATATCTGCTCGACCAGAGTGGTGCCGGAGCGCGGCATTCCGGTGACAAAAACCGGCGCGAAATCGGTGCCGGCGGTCAGGCGCGCCTGCTCATGGGCAAAATCGGCAAAGACCGCCTGCATCCGGTCAATCTCATCCCGCCGCTGTTCGATCCGATACGGGTAGTGTTCGCGCACCTGCCGGGCGGCGGCGTCAAGATAGCGGAACACCTGCGAATGCTGCCCGGTGTCCTCCATCGCCTTTGACAGGGCAAAGCCCAGTTGCTGCCTGTCCCGCCCCTTCAGGGTATTTTGGTCGAAAAGCGCCTGCATCCGGGGGATGAGGGGGTCATCGGGGGTGAATTTATGGGCGGCCCCGTAGACGCGGTAATTGGTGCCGTTGGCAGGGGCGCGCGCGAAGGCGTCGCGAAACGCCGTCTCTGCCTCTGCAAACGCGCCGATGCTTTGCAGGATCGTTGCCCGAAGCCCCAGCGCATCACCGTCATCGGGCATCAGCGCAATCGCCTTATCAACGGATTTGAGCGCGCTCTCCGTGTCGCCGAGCGCCGAAAACGCTCTGGCCCGCAACAGGTGGACCGGCCCGGTTTTCAGGCCAAGCGCAAGACATCTTGCCGTCAGTTCCAGGGTCAGGCCCGAATCGTTGCCGCGCTCTGCCACCCTCGCCCGCAGCAACAGCGCCGGTTTCGATTTCGGTTCGGCCCGAATTGCCCGGTCAAGCGCGGCGGCGGCATGTTCGGTCATGCCCAGATCGGAATAGGCCCGGCCCAGCAAGGTCAACACCGCCCCGGACGCGGGAAAGAGCGAGCGCGCCCGCTCAAGCGGGGCAATCGCCGGGCGCAGGCGTTCACAGGCCATCAGCGCCTCGCCGTAATTGACATGGCCCTCGAAATAATCCGGGTCGATCCGGATCGCCCGTCCGAAGGCGCTGAGGGCGGCCGCGCTGTCGCCGCTGTCGCGCAGGGCGGCCCCCATCATGCTGTGCAGCGCGGCGACATTCGGGTGGGCCTTCAGCAACCTGCGGGTCAGCGCCGCCGCCTCGCCCGGTTTGCGCGCGTTCAGCAGGGCAATCACGGTCTGAAGGTCACGCGGGGGCACCTTGCCCGCGTCCGGCCTTTTCGGTCTGGCCTTCCCGGCAAGATGCTTTCCGATCCGGGCCTGCGCCGCAGTCGGCAACGATGACCGGCCCAAAAGCGCCTTTGCCTGTTTCAGCCGGTCATGCTCCGGGTCGTGGATGCGGATCAGCGCCTCACCCCAAGCGTGCCAGATTTCGGCCACCCCGGGTTGCAGTTCCGCCGCGCGGGACAGAGCGCGCTCTGCCGCCTCAAAGCGAAGCGCAGCCATATAAAGCTGCCCCAGCCCGAAATGCGCCTCGGCGATTGTCGGGTCGCGGGCGATGATCTCTGTATAGAGCTCCAGCGCTTTCTGTCCGTTCCCCTGTTGTCGCAGGGCGTTTGCTTCGCGGAGCATCTGCGCAGAGGGGGGCGGGTCGGCAGGTGGCGGCATTCTTGATCCTTTTGAATATCCCATGCCCTTGCTATCGCACCCCCTGTCCGGGGGAAAGCGATGAATGCCCGCATTCGAGGCTTGACTCTGGCCGGGGATGCGCGGATAAGCGCGCTCCGTCGGGGTGCGCGGGTGAATGCGCCTGCACCCCATGACACGCTGAAGCAACGCCCGGCAAGGGCGCGCTGTCCGAGGTGCCGACAGATGACGGCGGCAACACCCGAAACCGGGGGCCACAGGGCGCGGGAAACGAAGGAAATGCAGATGTTTGCGGTTCTCAAGACCGGCGGCAAGCAGTATCGGGTGCGCTCGGGCGATATGCTCCGGGTCGAGAAACTGGCCGCCGAAGCGGGTGAAACGGTTCAGTTCAACGAGGTGCTGATGGTTGGCGGTGCGGTCGGTGCGCCGGTGCTGTCCGGCGCGGCGGTTCAGGCCGAGGTCATCGACCAGATCAGGGGCGAAAAGCTCATCCATTTCGTCAAGCGCCGCCGCAAGCACGGCTCTAAGCGCACCAAGGGGCATCGCCAGTATCTGACCCTTCTGCGCATCACGGACATCCTCGAGACCGGCGGTGACAAGACCGGTGTCAAGGCCGCAATCGGCGCAGGCACTGCGGGGTTTGCCGGGGCCGTTGCACCCGCCGGGGCCGTTGCTGACAAGGCAGCGGACAAGGCCGCGCCGGAAACCACCGGCACGGTGACCGCAGAGGCCACCGCAGAGGCCGGTGACCTCAAAAAACTGTCGGGCGTCGGCCCGGCAATCGAAAGAAAGCTGCACGAGGCCGGGGTGACCAGCCTCGCCCAGATTGCCGCCTGGTCCGACGCGGACCGCGCCGCGTTCGACGAAAAACTGTCGTTCAAGGGGCGGATTGAGCGCGAAGGCTGGGTCGAGCAGGCCAGGGAATTGCTGAAAGACCGGAAAGGCTAGGGAGAAACGTCATGGCGCATAAAAAAGCAGGTGGTTCATCCAGAAATGGCCGCGATTCGGCCGGTCGCCGTCTTGGGGTCAAGAAATTCGGCGGTCAGGAGGTGATTCCGGGCAATATCATCGCCCGTCAGCGCGGCAACAAATGGTGGCCGGGCGAAGGCGTGGGCCAGGGCAAGGATCATACGCTGTTCGCGACGGTCGCGGGCAAAGTTGCCTTCCGCAAGGGCTTCAAGGGCCGGACCTTCGTATCCGTTCAGCCCGCCGTCGAAGCAGCAGAGTAAGCAGGGGCGCGATTCGGGCGCTTTCAACGACAGTTTTGAGGGGGCTGCAAGACGCTGCAAGACAAGATGTAGCGGGTGGAGCGGATCGGCAACCGCTCTGTTCCCCGGTGTTCATGGTGTGTGTGTTTGAAGGGAGAGATCGTATGAAACACGAGACGATCACGGATCAGCCGGTTATCGAAACGGAACGTCTGACGCTGAGACCGGCGCGGCATTCGGACGCGGCATTGATGTCGGTCTATACCGCCGACAAGCGCGTGGCAGAGGGCACATCGCCAATCCCGCACCCGTTGCCGCCGGGCGAGACAGAGGCGTTCATAGAGCGCGTTCTTGCCCCGGACCGGACAGAAGATGTCTGGGTTCTGGACGGGTCGAAATCCGCCTATCCGAAGGTTATGGGGGTTGTTGGTCTGAACAAGATGGACCGCAACCAGTCGGAAATCGGTTACTGGGTGGCACCGGCGTTCTGGAGCACGGGCCTGGCGTCCGAAGCGGTAGAGGCGATTCTGGCCGCGAATCCGCAGGGTTGTGACACGATCTTTGCGCAGGTGTTTCAGGACAATCCGGCCTCGGCGCGGGTTCTGACCAAGGCCGGGTTTGAATATCTGGGCGATGCCGAGACCCTCTCTGTGGCGCGGGGCGTCACCGTGGCCACCTGGACCTACCTCAGAAAACTGCGCTGAACGCGGGCGAGGCTTGAGTCCGCGCCGATAATCGCCTATCCGCGTGGACGCGACAGCAACGCCGGGCAGCACCCCATGAAATTCCTCGATCTGGCCAGGGTCCATATCCGTTCCGGCAGCGGCGGCGCGGGCTGTGTCAGCTTTCGGCGCGAGAAATTCATCGAGTTCGGCGGGCCGGACGGTGGCGACGGCGGGCGCGGCGGCGATGTGATTGCAGAGGCCGTTGATGGTCTCAACACGCTGATCGATTTTCGCTATCAGCAGCATTTTTTTGCCCGGAACGGCCAGCCGGGGATGGGGCGGCAGCGCACGGGCCGGGACGGGGCGGATGTGGTGCTGCGCGCGCCGGTGGGCACGGAAATCCTTGATGAGGATGGCGAGACCGTGATCGCCGACCTGACCGGGACGGGTCAGCGGGTGGTGCTGGCCCGTGGCGGCAACGGCGGCTTCGGCAACCTGCATTTCAAGAGCTCGACCAATCAGGCCCCGCGCCGGGCCAACCCCGGCCAACCGGGGGTGGAGCGCACAATCCGCCTGCGGCTGAAGCTGATTGCCGATGCCGGTCTTCTGGGCCTGCCCAATGCCGGAAAGTCCACCTTTCTTGCGGCGGTCTCTAACGCCCGGCCAAAGATCGCCGATTATCCGTTCACCACGCTGCACCCCAATCTGGGGGTCGTGGGGGTGGATGATGCCGAGTTTGTCATCGCCGACATTCCCGGCCTGATTGAGGGCGCGCATGAGGGCCGCGGGCTGGGTGACCGTTTTCTCGGCCATGTGGAGCGGTGCGCGGTGCTGCTGCATCTGGTGGACGGAACCTCGGAAACCGTGGCCGCCGATTATCGTGCCATTGTCGGTGAGCTGGCGGCCTATGGCGGCGGGCTGGCCGGAAAGCCGCGCATGACGGTCCTCAACAAGGCCGATGCGCTGGATGAAGAGACGCGCAAGGCCCGTCGTGCCGCGCTGGAGGCCGTTGTCGGCGGGCCGGTGCCGGTGATCTCCGGGGTCAGCGGCGAAGGCGTGACAGAGGTGTTGCGTGCGGTGCGGCGCGAGGTAGAGGCAGGCAGGCCGCGCGCCGGGAAAACCGAAGATGCCATAGGGGAAAACCGCACCACG